>NZ_FOKH01000006.1:0-241517 GCF_900111955.1 Pseudomonas sp. NFIX10
AGGCGACGATGCCTAGAGCAAAAACCACCAGGACAATGAGTGAGAAGAACGTGGCAAACCTGGGAGCGAGGTTCATAGTCCTGATGTTCATTTTTTTTATTCTCTTGAAAAAAAGGTCGGTACGATGCTGCTGTCATTCCGGGGTATCGACCAAGACGCTTGGAAATACAAGCCATCCGACAGATGGGCTAGCGCAGCCTCTGGCAAAACGCCAGCGTGCGCGCTTGATGTCTCTCGAGGGAGGCGCGCCGAAGCGCCGGGTGACGGAGCCCGGAAGCGTGATGCGTACCGAAGGACGGATCGTGTGCGCAGACCTGCCCGTCAAATGCGGTGTTTGCGACATTCTTTTCGTCAGTGCCTAGTGTCACACCAGAAAAGCCTCAAATGCCGACAACCCTGGAGACTCCGGAACAGTAAACACCCCCCATTTCTTATGAGCGCGTCATATTTCAATGTTCGAAAAAAACTGCAGAGTAAATTGTGTTTCAATTACGTAACACTGCGCCAACAAACAATAAAAAAATCTGTTTTTAAATTAGGCATATAGCTTTTTCCCCGTTTCTATACCTTGACGCACTTAATAAACTGGTTTTGACTTCACTAACCACTGAAGCAAGGACCCCTGCCATGGCCAACATCGTAATTTGCTGCGATGGTACTTGGAATACGCCTGACCAGCTCGACAAAGGCGTACCAGCCCCCACCAACGTGGTCAGACTGCACAACGCCGTTGCAGCAACCGATGCCAAAGGTATTCCTCAGGAAAAGTATTACCACCCAGGCGTGGGGACCTCCGGCAAGTGGTGGGACAAGGCGATTGGTGGCGGCACCGGAGCCGGGTTGGATGACAACATAAAAAGTGCCTATCAGAAACTGTGCTACAACTACAAAGCAGACTCTGATATCTATCTGTTCGGCTTCAGTCGCGGCGCATATACGGTGCGAAGCCTGTGCGGTTTCATCACCAGTTGTGGCTTGTTGAAAATCGCTGATTTAGAGCCTGCCGAAGTTTGGAAGCGAATAGATCAATTATTGAAACGTGGCTACCGACGCAAACTTGAAGACCGTGCAGATTGGGATGACTTGGGTTGGAAGTTTCACAACAAGACTAGCGCCAGCATTCCGATCCGCTTCCTTGGTGTGTGGGATACCGTTGGTGCATTAGGTATTCCGGACGATATGGCTTTGCTCAACTTGCTTGACGACCGCAACCGTTACACCTTCCACGATACGACTTTGCATAACTCGGTAAAGACCGCTCGACACGCAGTGGCCATGGATGAACGTAGAGCGACGTTCCAGCCAACGTTATGGACCGAAGTGCCAACCGACCAAGACATGAAGCAGTTGTGGTTTCCAGGGGTGCATTCAGACGTTGGTGGTGGCTATCACGAAAACGGCCTGGCAGATGGCGCCTTGAAATGGATGATCGAAGAAGCGTCCTTGTGTGGGCTACAGTTCAATAACGCGATCAATCAGATCAAACCTGATTACCACGACATGATGCATGACTCCTGTGACGGCGTTTTCAGCCTGCTGCCAACCCAGCCGCGTAGCATCGCCAACCTCGTCGCACAACCTGATTGCTTTCACGACTCCGCGCTGAAACGCCAAGACGACCCGCCTATAACCCAACACCCCTATCGACAGTCGCGCCTCATCTCACCGAAACCGCCGGTGTCGCTGGATATCTCGGCACGTTCGCCTTGGAACGAAACGGGTCTATGGCTGGAAGCGGGCGTGAGCTACACCTTCAGCGCATCCGGAGAATGGCTGGACAGCTCCATCAGTTGCGGCCCCGACGGCACCGATGACGGCAACTTTCAGCCTGCGGAAGTTGCACACTTGGTAGCCAGTGCGTTGGGGCAGGTGGAATCCTGGTACGGCAGGCTCTTCAAAAACAGTGATGCCAATTTCCGCTTCACTAAACGTCACGAACAGTACCCCTGGTTCTGCCTAATGGGCGCGATCGCAAACGGCGACGGCGTGGATGCCAAGGGTTATTTGATCAAGCCCGAGAGTTTCAAGATCGGTAAGGGATGCAGCTATGTGCCAAAGCGCTCGGGGTATTTGTATGCGTATGCCAATGATGCTTGGAACTGTTATGGCAATAATCGTGGACACGTGGCGTTGAGGTGGGTGGTTAAAAACCCTTGAAGCAGCATTGCTTGCAGTTTTTACTCGTTCTTAGAGAGGTGCTTGCCCAAAGACAAGGACTTATAGGATGACAAGGAACCTTATACGACGCACCATCGCTACAGGGCATGTCGCATGACATTAGTTAAACGGGGGTTGAAATGGATGTGCCTGGCTTTCTTAAAGAAGAATACCTGACACTTCGCAAAGAAGTGGAAGCGGCTGTCGCCGAATTAGCCTCCCTGGAGCGAAATGCAATACTTGCCATTGCCGCTATTTATTCCTGGCTTGTAACTGCAAAGCTGGCGATCCCGTTTTCATATTTGGCATGGAGCATTCCGATACTGATCTCGCTGTTCAGTGCGTTACGCAGCTTTAATGTTGGCCAACACTTACAACGCCTTAGCGACTACATAAAGAAAATAGAAGTGGAAGTTTCACAAAGCAATCAACATGCAAAAGGCTGGGAACATTTCCATAGCGATAAAACAAAAAACAAACACAGAACAAAAATAACCGTTGCATTCTGGCTGTGTTTAATAGCGGTCACATTGCTAGTTTTTATTGGAGCTTGGCGTGGCTCGATTACAGCCTTAAATGCTGGATAGCAGCGACGCGGTGAAATTTCACAGCATGCTCTACTTTCCTTCTGGCACCGCGCTGCACTTCCCCTGGCTACGTGGTAGCGCTGGAGAAAAGCCCACAAAAGATAATAGGCGGACCGAAGTTTAACGATAATGCGCGCTTTGTTCACTCCGAGGCGGCGTATTTCAAAGGGGAGGAAGACACTCGATATAATACGGCCCATCACATCGAGCAATTCCAGACATTCGACAGCAAAGCCATCTTCGTCCCGCATATTCTCCAAAACGGAGTATTGCAGGGCGACAGCGTGGAGGGCGCCCCCTATCTGGCCAAAACTCACTGCTTTGTCTACAACGTCTATGCAGCCGATGCCCTGGCAGGGGAAGAAATCGGTCCACTTCTCCACCTCAATTCATGCCTGATTTGCATGAGCCATATGCGAATAGGCAGTCTTATCCGATACGGGGCATGAGCGCATATTTCTCCATGTCGACCGCAGTGGTCATTCACCGGAGAATTCAAATGTCGCGCTTGCAAGGTAAACGCACGCTCATCACTGGCGGCACCAGTGGCATCGGGCTGGAAACGGCAAAGCAATTCTTGGCTGAAGGTGCTCGCGTGATCGTAACGGGTGTCAACCCCGATTCGATTGCAAAGGCCCAGGCCGAATTGGGCCCGGAAGTGCCGGTGCTGCGCGCCGACTCGGCCAGAGTTGCAGCACAAAAGGAGCTGGCACAAGTCATCAAGGAACACTACGGCCAACTCGACGTTGCCTTCCTCAATGCCGGTGTATCCGTCTGGCTGCCCATTGAGGAATGGACGGAAGATATGTTCGACCGTTCTTTCGACATCAACGTCAAAGGGCCGTACTTCCTGATGCAGGCGCTGTTGCCAGTCTTCGCAAATCCTGCTTCCGTCGTGTTGACTACTTCCGTAAGCGCGCATGCAGGCGCAGATCGCTCGTCCGTGTATGCCGCAACGAAGGCCGCATTGCTGAACATGTCGAAGACGCTCTCGACCGAATTGCTGGGCCGTGGCATCCGTGTCAACGCAGTGAGCCCTGGCCCCGTCGAGACTCCGCTTTACGACAAGCTCGGTATTGCGGAAGCTTATCGCGAGCAGCTTAACAAAGAGATCGCGGCAACCATTCCGCTTGGGCGCTTCGGGACCTCCGACGAGGTGGCCAAAGCCGTGCTGTATCTGGCATCCGACGAGTCGCGCTGGACGGTCGGCTCTGAAATCGTCCTTGACGGCGGCCGCCTGCTGAATGGCTAAGCGCGCAACTCAAGAATTGCGCGAATGCAACATCGCCTGGGCTGAGTTAATCAGGTACTGAATGCCCGCCTCAGCCCTTAGCGGCGAACGAGTCCAATCCAGGCGGTGCAAACAGCGGTACGCGGGAAACTTCTGCCGCTGTTTCCGCAGGAATCGGGAACATGACGAATTCATCAAAAAGCGCTCTGATCATCATTGAGTATGTCAACCATTGGCTGGCCCCAACGGGTGGCATCAACAGCCTATTCCGAGTGGGCCTGGCGAACTAATGGTCCTAGGCTAGAGTCAATGCTTCTGGATATTTTTAGAGGATGGAGCAATGGCCACTACCTACAGCGCCCCTGGGATCATGATCGTCGATGTCAACGGATACGCCGATAACGCCTACGACATGGTCATACAGCCCGACGGCTCAGTATTGGTCGCCGGTCTCTCCTACCACGCGCTCGACCTGGACTACGGCCAAGACTTTTCCTTGGCCCATCTCAACACCGATGGCAGCGTGGATTCGACCTACGGCAATGCTGGGCGGCTGGTGATTCATAAGCAAATCCCCATCGAAAAGGACTATAGCCTTCGCGTCCAGACTGACGGGGCGGTGGTGGCGGCCCACGAAGGGCACGATAACACCCCCATCGTCCAGCGTTGGGGCCCGGACGGTAAAGCCGATGCCATGTTCAACACCAATGCCCAGGCCAGCCTGTCCAGCGGGTTCGGCCACGCACCGATAGTCGAAGTCAACTCTGACGGCAGTGTGCTGGTGGGGGCCGTCGAGGGCAGCACGCTGAGAGTGACGCAGCTGCATGCCGACGGCACACAAGATCTCTCCTTCGGCACAAACGGAATCCTGACATTGCAGGCCCCTGGAACGCTTGATTTCGTGCTAGGCCTCACCTCCCTGGCGGACGGCGGCATACTCGTCCAAGGTGCGCCGAACTTTCATAACAGCTTGCTCAAATACACAGCTGGTGGAGAACTGGACACCCACTTTGGCGTCAATGGCATCATGGAGATCGATGTTGGCAGCTACGGCGGCGGTGTGGCGGTGCAGGACGATGGAAAAATACTGCTATCCAACACGACCTCTTTCGATGACTTCACCGTGCTGCGTTTCAACGCCGATGGCAGCCCCGACGTCAGTTTCGGCAACCAAGGTTCGGTCAGCATTAATCTGCCTGGCGATTACGCCGCAGGCAAAGCAATAGCGGTGCAGGACGATGGCAAGATTCTGCTCGGAGGAAGCGCTTTCGCCAATGGCGGCAGTGATTTTGCCGCGGTTCGGCTAAACGCCGATGGCAGCCTGGACAGCACTTTCGGCAGCACGGACGGCAGCACCCGTTTGGTGGGTTCGTCCGGCAGCGATGTATTGGAAGGCTTGGGTACCAATGAAATCCTGCGCGGCCTGGCAGGTGACGATGTGCTGCAAGGCAATCTCGGCCGCGACTTGCTCTCCGGCGGTGCGGGAAATGACGTATTCCGCTATGCCAGCGTAACAGACAGCTTTCGCACCGATGACAGCAGTGGCAGCGACCGCATACTCGATTTCAATCCCACCGAGGATCGCATCGACCTCAGTGCCCTGGGTTTCACCGGGATCGGGAACGGATACGACGGCACCGTGTTGATTGGAAATAACGCAGACGATACCCGCACCTATCTGAAAAGCTTCGAGGCCAATGCCGACGGCCAACGCTTCGAGCTGGTGCTCGATGGAAACTTTGCCGGACAACTCGACGCCAGCAACCTGACGTTCAGCACAGCGAGCGTCGCCCGCTCCAGCGTCGATAGTGCTGCGCTCCCCGGGGATCTTTCCGCGCCTGAACCTGTGGAACTGACGCTGATAGGCACCGTAGATCCCCATACTTATAACGTGGTCTGATCTGTTGCCCGGCGCTGTGTGCTTACCGTATCTGGTACAGCACAGCAGCCCCTGGCTTGGCCTCGAAAGCCGGCACGGTGCGCTGCTCAAGTGGCATACCCTTGGCGTCCCAAACCAAGGTGTCCGATGGATACTCGTCCTTGCGGGTCATGGCGTCGATCTGCTTGACGATCACCTCCGAGCTTGAAGGCACCTCGGGGTTCCATTCGAATACGCCAACTCGACCGTAGAATACAGCCGGCGCGTCGACATCAAGGCGCCGGTCGGGACACATGACCAGGCCGCGGTCAAGCATCACCCGTAACGCGCCGACAGGCACCGCCCTCACCGTGGGCGCGGTGCGTTCGGTGCTGTGGCCCGGGCAGACATTGGCCGAGCGAGTCACCATGTCCTCGACCACTTGACGATCAGATTGAGCCTGCGCCGAAAAGGCAACGGCAGACAAGGCGAGCACTACAAGATTTGACTTCCAGAGCACGCG
This sequence comes from Pseudomonas sp. NFIX10, assembly GCF_900111955.1. Taxonomy (NCBI): domain Bacteria; kingdom Pseudomonadati; phylum Pseudomonadota; class Gammaproteobacteria; order Pseudomonadales; family Pseudomonadaceae; genus Pseudomonas; species Pseudomonas sp. NFIX10. Next base: position 6,357 of record NZ_FOKH01000006.1, read on the forward strand.
AAACCTCCTATGGAAAAAAATACTCCAACGTTCAGACCGCCCCCCATGTAAGAACCGTCCGGTGCCAAGGGGCACTCTTCAAGACTACCAAGACATTAGTTTGTTCCACTTGCTGATTGATAACCCTAGCCCTGACTACCGCCATTCATCTGCATGCACAGACAGGTTTGAGAGGAGCACGTTGTGCCCCGTTGATCATCGCAATATCTTTAGAGTGAGAAACCCGAAGGACAGGATCCTGGCATTCAGATCTCGCTCATGCTACGTCACAGATGCCCATACTTAAGCAATGTGCATTGCACAACCGGCCCCTAACACGCCGCCCCTCGCCATTAAAAGCAAACCTTTAAAAGGAATTTGATTGTCATGACTGCACTGGATACCGCATTTCACAAGCTGCATCAGAACGGGCTGCTGGTCTTGGCCAATGTGGCCGATGCGGGCGGTGCGCGCATCGTCGAACGCCTGGGCGGCAAGGCGGTAGCGACCAGCAGCGCGGCCATGGCCTGGTCTCATGGTTATCAGGATGGCAACAAGTTGCCTCTCGACCTGCTGAGCACCACCGTCAAGTCGATGGCACGGGTGCTCAGCGTACCGCTCACGGTGGATATCGAAGGCGGCTACTCCGATGACCTGGAGCAGGTCGGTCGAGTGATCAACACAGTCATCGCCGCTGGGGCGGTCGGGATCAACATCGAAGACGGCCTGGGCTCTCCAGAGCTGCTGGGTCGCAAGATCGACGTTGCGAAAAAGGTGGCAAACCAGGCGGGCGTCAAGTTGTTCATTAACGTACGGACCGACGTCTACCTGAAGAACCTTTTCCCTGCCGAACAACGCCTGGGGGAACTCTTGAAGCGCACCGCACTGTATTCCAGCGCCGGGGCGGACGGCCTGTTTGCCGCTGGCGTGGTCGATTCAAACGAAATTGCCACCCTCTGTCAGGAGACCAAACTGCCAGTCAACCTGCTGTCCCGGGACGGACTGCCCTCCCCCGACGAATTGAAGCGTCTGGGCGTCAGACGACTCAGTGCGGGCTCCAGCATCGCCGAGTTTCTGCACGGTGCCATGGGAGCATTGGTCCGCAGTTTCTTGGACAACGGCCAACTCGACACCCAAACCTTGAAAGCCCACACATACGGCGAATTGAATGCTTTGATGGCGGTGAAAACCGAGTAATGCTGTCCTGCGGACGAGGCCAAACGTTCGTATCAGGGTGTGGCCATTGCCGCGAAGACGCCATGGTCACCATTAAGCAACCGGTTTTGCAGCGGTCGGCAGTCATGTACTTGTTCAACAACTGATCGTGCAAGGTTCTTTTACGACCCGGTCAGGCCTTGCACGCGCGAGATAAATATCAAGGCCCTCCTGGATAAAGTTTTCGCAGATTTCAAATTACTGTACCCGCCCCGTCGAGGTTAATCCTACGGAAGAGGCATTCGAAGCAATGAACTTCAGCGCAGAAATCATTTGCTCCAATCCCGAAAGATTCTGTAAGCACCAGAGACGGCGGCAACCGCTCATTACATTTCCCCTCCAAGTCAGGAATTTTCGCTGCAACGCGAATACATGGAATTCGATGTGGTCATTGTCGGCGCCGGCCCCGCAGGCCTGTCTGCCGCTTGCCGACTGAAACAGAACGCCGCCGAAGCCGGTAAGGAAATCAGCGTCTGCGTGGTCGAAAAAGGTTCCGAAGTCGGTGCGCACATCCTCTCCGGCGCGGTGTTCGAGCCCCGCGCCCTGAACGAACTCTTCCCGGACTGGAAAGAACTCGGCGCATCGCGGCCGAGGCGATCGATTGTGTGGACCGTCCGGTTACACAGGGCGACCACGTGCATGTCGAAGCACTGGATGCCACGTTCGATGTCATTGATGTAGGTGGTCATACCCTTGGCCATATCGCCTACCGCACGGGGAATGCGCTGTTCTGCGGTGATACCTTGTTCGCCGGCGGCTGTGGGCCCGCGACCATGGGCGATCTCCTTACTTTCCTTTAGAAGACCGGGCGCACCCTTCAATTTTGTAGAGCTGGTCATTTCGCTGTCCATATCATTGCATGTCGTGGATAATTTATCTACCGTAGACGAATATTCCACACTTGTCGGTGATCGTCATGCCCGTCATCACAGAAATCGTAACGCTGCCTTCGCCTGCGCCCGGAAGCCAGCATCAACTAATCAAGCATCGATTCACAGGCGGGAGCGGCGGGCGTAGCGCCTATATTCAGGCCGGCCTGCACGCCGACGAACATCCCGGATTGCTGGTGGTGCAGCATTTGTTACAGCGCTTGCAGAGGTTGGAACAAGAGCAGCGCATTCTTGGGGATATTGTGATTTGCCCTTTCGCAAACCCTGTCGGATTAGGACAAAACGTATTCGGTTATGTGACCGGGCGCTTTAATCTGGCTAACGGGGAAAACTTCAACCGCAACTTCCCAGATGCCACCCAGGCACTAGCGGAAATCGTTTCGCCACTCACCGGGCAGCGTTCTGACAGAGCACAACTCAAGGACCTGCTCGGTCAATCGCTAAGCAGCCTTGCGTTACGGGAATGCGTGGCAAGCGGCAAGCGAGCCCTGCTCCAAGAAGCGTTCAAACACGATCTGGTGCTTGACCTGCACTGCGACACCGCTGCCGTGATGCACCTCTATTGCATCAACGACCAACGCAAACGCGCTGTCGACCTCGCGGCGTGCATGAACATCGGGACAGTGTTCCTAGAGGATGAAGCGGGCGGCCAGCCGTTCGACGAGGCGTACAACAAGCCCTGGGGAATGCTCGTCGAAAATGGCTTGGCCTCTCCAGAGCAGAGGGGCTTTGCGGCGAGCATCGAGTTGCGCGGACAGGCGGATGTCGATGACGAACTGGCACGGGAAGACGCCGAAGGCATCTTGCGCTTCCTGGCTCTCGAGGGTCTGTTGGCGATGGAGGTGCCAGAGCCGGACGTGCATCGGGTAGAGGTGTATCCGCTGGAGGGCGCATCGCATTTACAGGCAAACGGCAACGGCCTGCTCGTGTGGAAAAAACGTCTTGGCGAAGCTGTGAGCCGCGATGAGCTGATCGCCGAAATTGTGCCGCTTGATGCGCCCTTGGGCACACCGCGAATTGCGGTGAATAGCGATGTCGATGGCGTCGTGATTGTGCAACCTCTTTTCAAGCTGGTCCGCGCAGGACAGCGCGTTGCCTTGCTCGCCAGCAAGACCCCCCTTCCGCACCGTCAACCAGGCAAGCTGCTGCAGCACTTCTAATCAAATACTCAATCAGGACGTCTCATGGCAATCGACAATCAAACCTTCGCCGAGCTGTTCGGCGCCATCCAGCAGGCCCACACGGAGCTACGTCCTGGGGTTTCCGTAACTCCGCTGACCTATAGCCCGCGTCTGTCAGCCTTGAGCGGAGTCGAGCTGTACCTCAAGTGTGAGCACCTGCAACACACGGGCTCGTTCAAATTCCGCGGTGCCAGCAATAAGGTCCGTTTGCTGACCCAACAGCAGCGCCAGCAAGGCGTAATCACCGCATCTTCCGGCAACCATGGCCAAGGTGTGGCACTGGCGGGCAAGGCCGCCGGTGTGTCAGTCACAGTGTATGCAACCACCACGGCTTCGGCGTTGAAGCTGGATGCGATCCGCGCGTTGGGTGCCGAAGTCGTCACCCTCGATACCGATCCGCTGAGCGTTGAACTGGAGGCCGCGCGCCAGGCGGAGCGTCAGGGCACGTTGTTCGTCTCGCCGTATAACGACCTGCAAATCATCGCGGGCCAAGGCACGATCGGCATGGAAATTCACGAACAGTTGCCGGAAGTCGATGCCGTGTTCGTAGCGGTCGGTGGCGGCGGTATGGTGTCGGGCATCGGCACGGCGCTCAAGCACCTGAGCCCGAAGGTCGAGATCGTCGGCTGCTGGCCGGAAAACGCCCCGACGATGGAACGTTCCCTGGCCGCCGGCGAAATCATCGAAATGGATGAACTGGACACGCTCTCCGATGGCACGGCAGGCGGTATCGAGCCTGGCAGCATCACCTTCCCCCTGTGCCAGCGCGTCATCGATCGCACAGTGCTGGTCAGTGAAGACGACATCCGCGCCGCCCTGAAAGCGGTTGCGCGCTATGAGCGCTGGATCATCGAAGGCGCAGCCGGAGTCGCACTTGCCGGGGCCCTGAAACTAGCTGGCGATTATCAAGGCAAACGGATCGCCGTGGTCCTGTGCGGCCGCAACATCCTGCTCGAAAAATTCGTCGGAGCCATCCAGTGAACGTTTATAGCCAACAACAGATCATCAGCGCATTGAACCTGACCGAGGCGGCCCAACAGGTCGCGCAAGGGTTCGTCGCTTTTTCAAAGGGCAAGGTCAAAGTCCCACCGGTACAGAATTTCGTTTTCCCGCAAGCCAACGGCGATTGCTGTATCAAATCGGCCTGGGTCGAGGGTGAAGACACTTTCACGGTGAAGATTTCCACCGGCTTCTATGACAACCCTTCCAAAGGGCTGGAAAGCAACGATGGTCTGATGCTGGTGCTGTCCGCTCAGACCGGGCAGCCTCTGGCGTTGTTACAGGACGGTGGCTGGCTCACCTGCATCCGCACCGCCCTCGCCGGGCAGATCGCCGCGAAAGCATTGGCGCCATCGAACATTCAGGCAATCGGCATCGTCGGCACCGGCATGCAGGCGCGCATGCAACTGGAGCAGTTGACGGCCGTCACAGATTGCCGCGACGTCATCGTCTGGGGGCGCAGGCAATCTGAACTGGATGCCTATCGCGACTTTGCAGAGGCCTTGGGGTTTGGTGTGGAAACGACGCTGAACGCTCAGCAGCTCGCGCTCAAGGCCAATCTGATCGTCACCACTACACCTTCTCGTGAGCCACTGCTCAAGAGCGAGTGGATTCGCCCAGGGACACATATCACCGCCGTGGGTGCGGATACTTTGGGCAAACAGGAGCTGGATCCGGCATTGGTTGGCCGCGCTGATGTCATCGTCGTGGACTCGATCGCACAGTGCAGCCAGTACGGAGAAATTTCTCATGCGCTTAAAGCCGGGCTGATCGACAAGGAACAGCTGCTGGAGCTCGGCCAGGTGTTGGCGGGTGACGTAAGCGGGCGCACCAACGATCAGCAAATCACCATCGTCGATCTCACCGGTGTCGCGGTACAGGATGCACAGATATCCCGCTGCGCACTGGAGTCCTGCGCCCAAGCGTGAGGGCCTGACTTTCAATCGCTTTACTGCCACTGCAACAGGCGTTCCGGCTCGGTCCGGGACGCTCATCGACCTTCTTTAACGGGCGACTTGCCGGAGATCTGGATCATGACTGTAAAGCCGTTGTTGCGTTGGACTACCCTCTCACTCGTTTGTGCATTTGTCGCTCCGGCGACATTCGCCCAGGACACCCTCAGGATCGGTATCGAAGCGGCGTATCCTCCTTTCGCTTCGAAAGCCGCCGATGGCCAGATCGTCGGCTTCGATTACGACATCGGCAACGCGCTTTGCAAGCAGATGGAGGTCAAGTGCGAATGGGTCGAGCAGGAGTTCGATGGCCTGATTCCCTCGCTGAAAGTGCGCAAGATCGACGCGATTCTGTCCTCGATGACCATCACTGAAGACCGCAAGAAATCGGTGGATTTCACTGACAAGTATTACCAGAGCGCAAGTCGCATCGCGATGAAGAAAGGCTTTGCCCTGAGCAGCAACTTCAGCGAACTGAAGGGCAAGCGCATTGGCGTGCAGCGGTCCAGCACCCATGACCGCTTCGCCACTGAAGTGCTGGTGCCCACAGCCGCAGAAGTTGTGCGTTATGCCACGCTGAACGAGGCGTATCTCGATCTGTTGGCAGGTCGTCTCGATGCGGTACAGGGCGATGACGTCGCTGTGCAGTTGGGCTTTCTCGATACCGACAATGGCAAGGGCTACGCCTTTGTGGGGGAGCCATTGCGCGATCCGAAATACTTCGGTGATGGCGTGGGCATTGCTGTGCGCAAAAATGATCAGAACCTGGTAAGCCGTTTTAATAGCGCGATTACCGCGCTCAGGGTTAGTGGCGAGTATCAAAAGATTGATCAGAAGTACTTCAGCTTCGATATCTATGGGCAATGATCGGTGCTGAGACATCGGGAGCGGACTTGTTCGCTCCCATCCCTCAGCCTCTCGATCAGGCGTCCCGGAACGCTTTAACGTATTTGTAGACGGTTGCGCGCCCCATGTTCAGGACGTTGGCAACATAATCGTGGGCGCTTCTACCGTCGAAAGCCCCTTCGTGAAACAGAGCCTCGATCAGGTCGCGTTTATGGGCCCGAGTCAGGCTGTTGAGCGCCAGGTGTCTGTCCTGCAGCCAGCGGTGCAGGAATGTGTTGATACGCTCTTGCCAGTCGTCACGAAACAGCGCTTCGGGCTGGGTGACCATTCGACTGGCCTGGAAGAACAGATTCAGCGCATCCCGCGCCTGCTCCAGTACTGAATAGTTGAGGTTGATACACAGCGCCACTTCGGGCTTACCTTGACCGTCCAGCAGGACACTGGTGATAGACCTTACGCGCTGGCCATCCCAATTGAGTTTTTCGTAAGGGCCCAAGCTCAATTGCTGGCTCAGATCGCCACCGACCTCTTCCAACGCCGAGTCGTCGCCGATCTTGCGCTTGGAGATATTGTTGGCGATGTGCACGACCGTTTGCGTCGCCAAATCGTGCAGCACCACCTCTGCATGTGGAAACAGCAAAGTGGCCATGCTGTCGGCGATGGTCTTGTAGTTGATCAGGCGGCTGGCGAAGGCGTCGCGCGTTGGGCTCATGTCGGGTCCGATTGTCAGAATGCGTACCATCATAAACGAATCATAGGTAAAAACCGGAGTGAGTGGATGTGGACTTATTGGCGCGATGACTTCGCCGAATACGGCGCCTGGTCAGGTGATGACACACCGGTGTCTGGCGTGCATTTCCATGATGAACATCAACTCACCTTCGTGATCAGCGGATGTCGATTCTTTCGCATCGGTGGCGAGCGCATCCATGTTCCGGCGGGTTCCTGCCTGCACATCCCCGCAGGCTGTCCTCACGCCAGCCTGGCGGAAGTGCAGTCTGGGACACGTTGCCTGAATCTCTACATCAGCGACCTCGAACTAGGCGCTCAACCGCATGTGCTCACCTTTCGCCCCGGTGCCGACACGTACGCCAGCGCTATTGGTGCGCTCTTTCATGCTAACGATGCGATTATCCCAGCAGAACCAAACATTGCCCGATTGGCTGCAAAAGTCGGCCTGAGTCGCGAAGCATTCACCCGCAAGTTCACTCGACAGTTCGGTATACCGCCTCACGCCCATAGTGTCGTGGCCCGCTTGAACGATGCCCGTCGCCAGCTCCGGTCTGGAGCGGCACTGGCGGATGTCGCAGCTGCCTGCGGCTTCTGCGATCAAACCCATTTGGCGCGGCATTTTTTCCGGGTGTTTGGCACGACTCCTGGGGCTTACCGGAAAAGCCTCGGCCGGTCACAAACGTACGAGAGATGAGTCCGGCCATCACGGTATCTTCCCCGACTGCAGAGGAGTCGGGAATGAATCAAATATTGTTGCTGCTCTGCGCCGGCATTGTCGGCGGAGTGGTCAATGCCGTAGCCGGGGGGGCGACGTTGATCACCTTTCCGATCATGCTGATGGGCGGATTGCCTCCGGTGCTGGCCAATGCCACCAACGCAGTTGCCATCGCACCAGGGCATTGGCTTGCGGCACTGGCCGACAGACGCAAGATGCCGCCTATGGATAGGCAACTGATCGGGTCATTGGTCGTTGCCTTCTGTGCGGCCATGGTCGGCTCAGTCCTGCTGCTCGCGCTGCCGAGCGAAGCTTTCATGTTGCCGGTACCGGCGTTGATCGGCTTCGCCACTGCACTCTTCGCGGTGGCGCCGATGCTCGGCCGATGGTCGATGCATCGGCGTGCATCCATTTCCTCGAAAGGCGCGTTGCCCGCGCTGATACTGAGCTCACTGTACGGCGGCTTTTTCGGCGCAGGCCTCGGCATCCTGCTGTCCTCCGTCATTGCGTTGAGCGAGCCGCAGGACATCCGCAAAATCAAGGTTCTGAAGAATCTCATTGCAGGCAGCGTGAGCCTGGCGGCGGTCTTGGTGTTCATCGTCAAGGGCGCCGTGATTTGGGCCGCAGCCCTACCAATGCTCATTGGCGCGCTGCTCGGCGGCTATGCAGGGGGCCACCTGACCCGCTGGTTGCCAGGCTGGCTGGTACGCGCAGTCGTAATCGGAACAGGCGCGCTCATGACCGTTTTTTACGCTTGCCATTATTGGTTCTAGACCATCGCGGCTGGGCGAATCCGGTTCGTCGGCTCGAGCTTTATGTTGCCGATCCACACGCTCAGTCCAATCGATTGCTCTAACGATACCAATTGTTATGGACACATCAGTCAATAACAGCTATTTTTCTTGACATGGCTAGACCTACACAATTTGACCGCGACGTTGTATTGCAGCGAGCCAGCAGGATTTTCGCCCAGCATGGGTACGAGGGTACGTCGACCGAGGACCTGTTGAAGGCGATGGGGGTGGGCCGGCAGAGCCTTTATAACGCCTTTGGCGACAAGTGGCAGTTGTATCTCGAAGTGCTCCGTCAATATACGAGCGAGAGCGTGGGTGACCAGCTCCGCACGCTGAACTCGGTAGCATCACCAGTCGACGGGATCAAGGCGCTGCTCCTGCGTATGGTGAATGATGCTGCTTCCGACCCCGCGCCCTCCTGCCTAGGGATAAGTGCGATTTGCGAATTCGGAAGAGCGAATTCGGAAGTGGCCATGATCTCCGATATTGCATCGCGAACGCTGGCAGCCGCGATTTCGGCACGCGTGACCGAGGCACAGCGCGCCGGAACGCTATCTAAATCCACCCGGCCAGATGATTTGGCTAGTTTTATCCTAGCAACATTGTCTGGCATCAAGGTGGCGGCGCGCGCCGGCGCATCCCGGGCAACGCTTGAGGGAATCGCAAAGACAGCTTTGCGTTGCATCAGCTAGTATTTTTTTGACCTGATATGGACTGAACGGTCAAGTATTAGTGGCTCTAAAAGGAAACGTCAATGAACGCGATCCAGCTATTTCAACATGGTGGACCTGAGCATCTCGTCTGGCGCAACGTACCCACGGGAGAACCACGCGCAGGAGAGGTTCTTGTTCGGACGACAGCTGTCGGCGTGAACTTCATGGATATCGGCGTACGAAACGGCCAACTTTGGCGGGATCAGCCGTTGCCTTTGATTCCTGGCGTAGAAGGCGTAGGTGAGGTGATAGCCCTTGGCGAAGGTGTGCAATCGCTGACTATGGGCGAGCGTGTTGCATGGGTGTACGCGCAAGCAAGCTATGCGGAGCACGTCATTGTCCCGGCTGATTCGCTCGTATCCGTGCCCGCGTCGATTCCAGACGACACTGCGGCAGGCTTAATGATGCAAGGCGTCACTGCCCATCATTTCGCTACCCGGTTTTACGCAGTCAAACCGGGCGACGTCGCACTCGTGCACGCAGCGGCCGGCGGCGTAGGTTTGCTGCTCACCCAGATGATCAAGCTGCGTGGCGGACGGGTGATCGCACGTGTCTCGTCGGCTGACAAGGAAGCCATAGCACGGGCAGCTGGCGCGGACGACGTGATAGTGTCGTCGGATGGCCGGTTTGTCGATGAAGTAATGCGGCTGACCGCGAACGAAGGTGTCAATGTCGTCTACGACGGCTCTGGTGCCGCGACCTTCCAAGATTCCATGGGATCACTTCGCCACCATGGCGTGCTGGCATACTACGGCCCTATCCTCGGTAGCCCGCCATCGATCAACATCGCGGCGCTACCGCGAAGCATCATGATCGGATTTCCAAAGTTCAGCGATCACATCGCGACCCGCGACACGTTGTTGACGTGCGTGAACGAACTGTTCGAATGGGTCGGCAGTGAGCGTCTGAAGGTGACGATCGGCCAGCGCTACCCCCTTAGAGAGGCGGCTCGTGCGCATATCGACCTTCAATCGCGACGCAGCACGGGAAAGCTGTTGCTGATTCCATGAGGCGTGTTCAGTAGCATGAATGCGTCCTTGGCGTTCTAGGTCACAGTGCTCGGGGCGGATGCTCATCTTTAGAGGGCGCGGCCATCCGACTTTGTGTCCTGAATCTACCCGGGCTCTGTCCCGACCAGCGCTTGAAGGCGATGCTGAACGCGGTGTCGGACTGATAGCCGATGCGTTCGGCAATGTCGACTAACGATTCCTCCGAGTGGCGAAGTGCTGTACGCGCGACAGTCATCCGCCACTGGTTGAGGTAGTCCAGCGGCGGGTTTCCGACCAGTCGACGGAAATGCGCGGAGAAGGCGGTTCTTGACATATTCGCCACGGACGCCAATTGATCAACCGTCCAGCGTTCGCCTGGACGACCATGCATCAGCGACAAGACCTTGCCGATGCGCGGATCGGCAAGTGCCCCAAGCCACCCCGGCGGTGATGGCGTGACCTTCAGATAGGCTCGCAATACATTCACCAGTACCAGGGCGGCCAGACTGCTCTGTGCCACTTCTGCGCCCGGTTGCATCTCACTCACCTCGTCCTTGAGCAGGTCGAGTAGCAGGGAAAGCGCAGTGGTGCCCGCATCGTTCCTGCGTAGGTGAATGATTGGTGGCAGGTGCCGGAGAAGAATTTCATTGACATCATCCTCGAAAGTGAAGCGACCGCTGGCCAGGCTGACGGCGGGGTAGTGTTCTGCGCAGTCGCCTTGATACCGGACGACCCCGTCATTGCTACGGATGGAGCGATAGACCTGTGGTCCATCGAGCGGGGATCGCGATGGATCGCTAGCGGAGCAGAACGGCTGCCCGCTCGTCAGCATATAAAAATCGCCTTCTTCGAGTGTCAGCGGCGGCCAGGCGTCCTCGATCCACAGATGGAAACGACCAGCCAGCACACCGCCGAACTTGATGTGTGAATAAGCAGGAAAGCGGAAGGCCCAAGCCCCGCGCCCTTCGAAGCGGGAAGACAGCGTGCTGCTTACCCGAAATATCGACAACACATCTGAAAGTGCGTCCATTTGTACGATCGATTAGAAAATAGGTCGTTTTGATTATACAAAACCTGGCTTGGGGCGGCGACTATTAGGTATGCCCTCGTCAGGACGGTGCAAACAACGCACCACTACACGTCCGCGTTGCGCAGGAATCTGCGCTCATTCGTGGTCAAGCGGCGCTTGTACTGCCGGTTATCCCACGACGACCTGCGGCAATCTTTCGCTCGAACAACTGGAGTAACTCTCATGAAGGCCTGGCAACTGGATGGACTGGGCGGGCCATTCCGTCTATGCGAACGATCTCAGCCGCAACCGCGGCCAGGTAGCGTTGTCGTGCATATGGAGGCCTCCGTGCTGATGTCCTACATGAAGGACTACGTCGAGGGGAAGCTACCGGTCTATCGCGCGCCAGAAATCCCGTTTATCCCCGGCGGTAACGGAGTGGGCGTGATTCAGGCCATTGGCGAGAACGTGTGGCACTTGAAGGTCGGTCAGCGGGTGGTGATTTCGTCGCATCTCGTCGCCCACGAAAACGTGCGAGATCCGGGTCAAATTCTGGTCGGTGTAACGGCTCAAGGACCGATCGGGCGGCATATGCAACAGGATTGGCCGGACGGAACCCTCAGCGAATATGCGGTGGTTCCCGCGAGCCTTGTGACGCCAGTTGACGGTTTGGAGCAGCTCGATGCGGCGCAGCTCGCCGTGACGATGCGACATGTTGTGCCCTATGGGGGCTTGCTTCGCGGTCGCCTTGCCGCGGGCGAGACCTTGCTCGTCTCCGGTGCGACTGGCGCCTACGGGAGTGCCGGGGCACTGCTGGGTCTGGCGATGGGAGCTGCTCGCGTGATTGCACTGGGGCGCGATCGCAGGAAGCTGGACAAGCTCGCGACAGTAGCCGACAAGCGCCTGACTACGCTGGTGGCGACGGGTGACATGGCGAGCGATGTCGAACGGATTCATTCGCTCACGGGTGGAGGTGTGGATATGGCTCTCGACATGGTCGGGGGCGCGACTGATGCCGGCGCGACCTTGACTGCATTACGCAGCTTGGTTGACGGTGGCCGGCTGGTGCTCATGGGCAGCATGGCAGTGCCTTTGCCGTTGCCTTATACCGAGGTCATGCTCCACGCCTGGGAAGTGATAGGCAACTTCATGTATTCACGCGATGCGTATCGGCGCCTGCTGGAACTGATTCGTAGTGGTCTGCTTGATATCTCCGCGATTCGGCCGCGCGTGTTTTCGATAAGAGATCTACCAGAAGCAATGGAAGCAGCGCGCCGAGCAAGTGGCCTCGAATGTGTCGTCATCAATCACAGGAAATAAGGAAATGAACCATGCATCTACTTCATCATGCTTTTCGGCTGTACATAGAGCCCAGCGAGTTGGAAGCCACTGTTGCGTTCTACGAGCAGCTGCAAGACAAGAAGTGCGAACGGCGTCTCTCGTTCGCCGAGCGTGGAATTGAGGTTGCCGTGGTCGGAGCATTCGTTTTGCTCGCTGGCAGCGAAGCAGCGTTAGCGCCAGTGCGCACATCGACGGCGCTGCTCATGGTTGATTCGCTCGATGAAACTCTTGACTGGTTGCGAACGCAAGGCACCACCGTGCTACACGAGCCGCAGCAGGCGCCGGAAGGGCGTAACGCTACCGTGCGGCATCGCGATGGGCTGGTGGTCGAGTACTACCAGGCAACGACGGCCACTTAAAATCGGAGGCGTTACCGTGCAATATGCCGCGCTCGGCCGAACCGGTGTGTTGGTGTCATGGTGCTGGCAACAAAGCTCAATGGGCGCATGGGGCCAGGCGCCACGACGTGGGCGGTCTCGCCTTCACCTGAGCCTCTTACGAAGATTACCGCTGATGCCAACCTTCAGGAGTTCGCCCTCGTCAGTGATGATCTGATAAAGGGCCTGGGGTCGTAGGCACAGCTGTTTCGGCATCAGAGAAGCGAATTCCAGGAGCCAAGCACACCCCGGCGCACTACGCACGAATCGATGCACAATCTGCATAAGCGGCGGAAATTGGTTCAATCATCCACGAACCAATCCTCTTTAATCCCCTGAACCAACCCGACGAACCCTGACTTATTGGCCCCCGCCGCCGCTGCTCCTGAGTAATAGCTAAGCACATAGCGCTAATCCCGAGGCGAACCAATTTCAATTGGCATCGCGCTTGCACTTACCCTTTTGCCTCGATCTCCTGCCTACAGTCAGCTCGGAGCCTTTTTTTATACTCTGGCGCGAGCACCACGATGCAAAGGTTCGCCCCTGATACACCCATCGACAACACTTCGAAACTAGCGCTGAATGCCTTGCGGCAGATGGTCGCGCAACATGCTGCCTTCCCGCACCGGGCATTGCCGACCGAGCGGGACCTGGCCGCCGATTTTGGCCTCAGTCGCCGGGCCATCCGGCGGGCGCTGTCGGTGCTGGAAGCCGAAGGACAGATCTGGCGGCGTCAGGGCAAAGGAACCTTCGTCGGCCCTACTCCACCCAGTGCGGCCATGAGCTTTGCCCGGTTGTCCGGGCGGACTAACTTCAGCGAGGTTATGGAAGCGCGCCTGCATCTGGAGCCGGCACTGGCATCCCTGGCGGCGGTTCGAGCCAACGGCGACCAGATAGCAATTTTGCGCCGCCTTGCCGAACGCACCCGACACCAACAGGCCGCCGAGCCTGCCGATGCCGAGGGCATTGAGCTGTGGGACAGCGCCCTGCATCGCGGGATCGCCGAGGCCGCAGGTAACCGCCTGATGCTGGATATCTTTGAAATGCTCGATGCGATCCGGCTCGACCCGGCCTGGCGTGACCTGCGTCAGCGGGCTCGCAACGCCGACCGCCTCGACACCTACAGCCACGACCACAACGACATTGTCGACGCTATCGAAAACCGTGATCCGATCAAGGCTGCCACGGCCATGCGTGGCCATTTGCGCGCGCTGCAACAGGCGCTGGACAACGTCATCAATCAAGACCTGGAGGCAAGTTTATGAGCACCACAACTCAGGCCACCGACACGGTATTGAGTGTCAGCAACTTGACCGTGTGCTTTGCAGGTGCACCCGCCAATGTCGTGGACGGCGTCTCGTTCTCGGTCCAGCGCGGCAAGACCCTGGCCATCGTCGGAGAGTCCGGATGTGGTAAAAGCGTTACGTCCATGGCGCTGATGGGCGAGTCCGGCTCGGGTAAATCAACCCTCGGCCGCCTGCTGCTCAACCTGCTCAAACCTACGGCGGGCGACGTCATTTATGAAGGCCGTAACCTGGCCAACCTGACCCCGGAAAAGCTGCGCCAGGTGCAGCGGGATTTGCAGATCATCTTTCAGGATCCGTTTGCCTCGCTCAATCCGCGCATGACTGTGGAATCCATCGTCGGTGAGCCAATCTGGCTGAACAGCGATGCCAGCCGCAGCGACCGTCAGGCCAAAGTCGCCGAGTTGCTGCGCACCGTGGGCCTGGCGCCTGAATCTGTTCAAGAACCATCAATTCCTTGCAGTGGAGAGCCTGCCATGAAAATTGCACGCGTCATGACAGGAACCTTGTTATTGCTGGCCGCCAACGCCGCCTTTGCCGAATCCACCCTGCGCATCGGCATTCAGGACGATCCTGATGGGCTCGACCCGCATCGTTCGCGTACCTATTTTTGCGGCTGAACTCCAAGACATTGCTCTGATAAAGGGAACGGCCCACCAGCAGGATGACCACCAAAATCAAGCAGAAATTCGCCAGCAGGGTGATTTGCTCTGTATGGTCAAAGTAACAATGCGCATGGGCACAGCCTCGTCTGAATGGGCAGGAAAGAAAACGGGTGGCACCCGCCACCCGAGGCCCGTCAAAATGTCGTAGCAAACACTAACTGGCTGTAGACGTTTTTGTCGTTGTTACCCAACTGGGTACCGCCCTGCCCTGCGCTCTTGTCTGGCTGGTAGATACCGATCAATGGCATCACGGTCAGGTGTTCATTGAAGTGCCATTCGGCATACAGATCGACTTCATGGCCATCGGTGTTGCCCAATTTTCGGTCGAGGGTGTCGTAATTGAAGTACAACGCGCCTACGGTCAGATTCTCCAAAGGGGAGACCTTCAGCGAGACGTTCTGGATACGCGAATTACTGTTGAAGGGGCCGGCATAGTTACCCGCCACTTCACCCTGGAACCAGGTGCCATAACCTCGGCTCATGCCGTAAAACAACGTGTCATAACCTTCTGAAAAGCGGCTGTAGCGGTAACTGGCGCTCGGACTCCACATCACATCAGCAAAGGTCCATCCTGCTTCCAGGTACCAGGCGTCCTCATTTGCCGCATTGGGCTTGTTCTGCCTGGCGTATTCACCGGACAAAAACAGATTCTTCACGCCCGCATTGCCCGTTGCGCGAATGCTGTAGGTTTTCATGCCGTCACGCTCGAGCTGCAGCGGCGAGGCGTACGGCTCGCGGATATCGGTGGTGTTGATGTACGTCAGGCCAACAGTCCCCGCCTCGGCCACGTGTTCCAGCGTACCGACGTACATCTCGGTATCGGCCTGCGCTCGGTTATCGGATTTAAGCCACATCAGATCGCCACGCCAGCCTTCCTTACCGCCGATCCGCAACACGGCGGTTTTGTGAAAGGCCTTACGCGCCGCCAGGTAGTAAGCGCCGCCACGATTGAATTGGCCGTCGGCGGTGCCGCGACCTAAGTTGAGGGCGTCGCCCTGAATCAGGAAACCGTCGCCCACTACAATATTCTGTCGACCGAATGACAGGTCAATGCCGTCCTTGCCAAGGGCTTCAAACAGATTGCCCGAACGCCACCCCAGATAGGCATCCTCGATCTTGGTCGTGCGTTCAGAGCCATCGGTGAAACCGGCCGCGTCGCCATCTCCCCACGTACCTGAACTGAGCAACGAGAAGGCACCATATGCTGTCCCCGCACTTCCCAAACCCTGATCGCCGCTCACGCCATACTTGATGTAACCCTCCCGCCATGAGGACGACCCCGGCTGCAATCGGCCGGAAGGTGCGTAATTTTCCTGACTGTGGAAAGCGCCGAACACCGCCTCCAGGTTGGCATTCAGGTGAGTGTCGCCTTGAGCATACAACTCGTAGGCACCCGCGTGAGTTGCAGTGCCGATAAGGGCTGCGAGTGTGCAGAAGCGGAGCATGGGATATTGGCGCATGGACGCATTTCCAATTTTTTTTAGAGTGGAGCGGTGCGTTAAACAGGTTGAGAATTAACCTTGCATTTAAATACCGCCAAGGAGTGCTGCAGTCGTTTCGACAGTTAATGCGATCCACTAATTATTATTAAAGCTCTATCGGCGGCAGACGCCACGCAGACGTAGCAGGCCACGATAGTGCACGGACAGACTATACAATCGGCCGACACTGATCTATCCGCTTTATCGGTCAACTTCATCCTGGAAATCAGCGCCTGATATTTTATTCACATCAATAAAAATCGTAATGACTCAAAGCACAACTTTTCGGACAGATGAACTCACTTCCTGGCTATCCACTATTATTCATATACTATTTTACCCACATAAAGCATGATGTGCCCCCTCAGCACCAACGCGGTGCAAACCCTATGATCTAATTATCTGTTACGGGCCTTCCCGCTTTATTTTTCCGGTAACATATTGCCGGCGGCCGCCATATAGGTTGCCAAAGCGTCAGTAAAGCTACTGCGCCAGATTTTTCGGGCTTCGCGGGCAATCCAGTCCTTGGCAGGTGCGATTTTTGCTAGCTAATCCTTAACCTCTCTTAAGCGGTTCTATCGAACATGGACACCAGGAAATTGCTGCTGGCCGTAAGGCTGGCCGAAACCCTTCATTTTGGGAAAGCCGCAGAACTTGAAAATATGGCGCAATCAGGCCTCAGTGCGCAGATCGCCAAGCTGGAAAGCGAACTGGGTTTTCGCCTTTTCGTGCGCGCCAACCGCACAGTCGCGCTGACAGAAGCAGGTGAAATATTCATCAAAAAAGCGCGCGTGATCCTGGCCGACATGCACAACTCAATCGTCGAATGCAAAGCGCTTTCCGACAACAAACGCTCTGTGCTGAAGGTTGGCATGTTCGGGGATCAGGCGGCGGAATACACCCATCCGATGTTCGCCCTTTTTCAACGGTTGAACCCGGATATCCGACTGGTATTCATTGAGTTGCAAATGACCAATCAGGTGCAATCCCTGGTGGGCGGCCTTGTCGATGTGGTGCTGATGCGCATCCCGACTCATGATGCGCGGCTGGAGTACGTCGAGCTGTTCAAGGAGCCTCGAGTTGCTGTCGTTCCCGCGACCCACGAACTGGCATCGCTGGCTGCGCTGACCGTAGCGGATCTGCTCGATAAACCCTTTGCCATTCCGGCCGAGGGGGCACCGTCTGACCTCATCTCGTACTGGAGTCTGGCAGACGTTAGAAATGAGCCCAGCAAAGTGGCCGCCACTGTAAAAACCATACCTGAGGTGATATTGGCAGTCGCCTATGGGGGCGCCTTTGATACCTTCCCGTCGTCCTTAACGAAAGCCTATAACCACCCAGGCATTCGATACATTCCTATTGAGGACGTCTCACTCAGCGCGATGTCACTTGCCACCCTGCAGGGCAATCGAAGCCCCGGTGTCAGGGCGCTGCGCTATTGCGCAGAGCAGACGTTTGAAATCAGTTTTTCGCAGTAGTCGGCTATTGCTTTCCGCCCTTTCCTTACGCACTGACTGCGACTCGGCACCGACGGCCCGCCCACACCCATCACAAAGCGTGATTGATCAATCAGTTTCGGCGTATTGAAACCCCGCTCGGATAGTCACATTATCATGATGCGGCCACAAAAACGCTGCGACTAAGGTTTAAATATCTTTGCGTGAACGATGAAAATAACAACGTCTGTCCGAACCACTTAAAAAATAAAATAATAGGGGTCGAGATGAAAAAAAATAAAATCGTTGTACTGTTGCCCGTTGACACACGCCTCAACAGAGATGCAGTCAAATGACTGACACCACAGTTTCCTCCTGAAATTGCGCCGAACGACATAACAACAAGAATTTTTGCCAATTCAAAAAGTGCACCGGCTATTTGTTCTTTGCCCCTCAGGCGAAAACAGTTCACTGCCCGTGCACCACTCAATACTGCCGAATAAAACAATCGCATTGCTGCAATGGACCGCTCACCAGGCCACCGGGATCACAGCAATGCAGAATGGTATTCCGCGTGGAGGATGTGATGCAAAACCATGATCAAAAAAACAACTTGAAAACAAACTCGCTGGGCGTGTCCGACATTGTATTTTTTGTTGTCTCCGCCGCCGCACCGCTGGGCGCTACACTCGGTGGTTCACCGGCGGTTTTTGCCATAGGCGGTAGCAGTGCACCAAGTCTCTATTTGTGTGCATCGGTGATCCTAATGCTATTTGCCATCGGGTTTGCCGCAATGAGCCGCTACGTCGTCAGTGCTGGCGGGTTTGCCGAGCTGGTTAGAGTGGGCATTGGCAGCACCGTGGGCCATGCGGCCTCCGGTATCGCCATTCTTGCTTACATCTGCATGCTGGCCGGTATTTACGGCGCGTTCTCTGCGTTTAACTCGGAGCTTGTAAAAAACTATACGGGTATTGATTTTTCTTGGCAGCTGAGCGCCTTATCGGTGATTGTTATCGTAGGTATTTTTGGCTACCTGGACGTGAACATATCCGCGAAGGTGCTTGGCGTGTTAATGATACTGGAGGTGTTGATTCTTGTCGTATTCGATATTGCGGTACTGACTCAGGCAGATCCAGCGGCGATGAATTTTGCCAACTTCATACCCAAAGACTTCAGTGCTCCAGGTCTGGGTGTCGCACTGATGTTTGCTTTCTCCTGTTTCGTGGGTTTCGAATCAACGACCATCTACGGTGAAGAGGCGAAAAACCCTCATACCACTATCCCGCTTGCCACCTACATCGCAATTGCCCTGATCGGCGTGTTTTATACTCTTAGCACGTGGTGCCTGAGCATCGCCTACTCGGGCAGTGATGTACAAGCCGTCGCAAGCGGCGACTTGATTAATTTCGTGTTCAACATGAACACCAAATTTGTAGGGCTATGGTCAACCCAACTCATGCAGGTACTCGCCGTCACCAGTCTGTTCGCCGTGCTGTTGTCATTCCATAACGCACTGTGTCGATACCTCTTCGCCCTTGCCCGTTCGAACTTTCTGTTTAACGCGTTGAGCCGCGTACACTCCAAGAACAGCAGCCCTCACGTCGCAAGCTTGGCGCTCAGCGTCATTACTTCTCTAATACTGTTAGTATTTATGCTCGCTGGCGCTGATCCGATTGGCAATATTTTCATGTGGATGGTCGCTCTCGGTACGCTCGCCATACTTGTGCTGCAATCGATGGGCGCGATCGCCGTTATTGCCTATTTTAAAAAGACCAAGCAGGGCTTCCTGTGGCAAGGCCTTATCGCGCCACTGTTGGGCGGCGCAGGTCTGATCTTCGTGGTGATACTGGCACTTACGAACTTCCATGAGTTGACGGGTTCCAAATCTGAGCTGGTTGGTTATCTGCCCTGGCTGGTTCCGATTGCAGCCGCTGTAGGAATTATTAACGGGAAACGCAAGGCCGCCAACTATACGACGAACGAAATCCCGACGTCGGCCTGACCTGGAATAAGTAACGCCGCGCTTCTTCTGCAGCGGATTCAGATCGCTGAACCCAAGGTGTTCGCTGGGGAGAACGCCTTGGTCATCTAAACCCAACACCCCAAACTACTTTCTTCAGCTCTTAACGTGAGAACAGCTATGAAGCTTGACCATCAACAGTCCTTGATCAACTTTTCCGAAGCTTTTCACCTGTCCAAACGCGAAACAACCAAGGGCAAAGATTATATTCCAGGCGGTTTCAGCAGACGCACCTTTGCTTTTGGGCCACATGCCATCTTTGTAGAAAAGGGTGATGCTCAATATATTCATACGATTGACGGAAAACGCTTACTCGATCTCAATAATAATTTTTCCACCAACGTACTCGGGCATAATCATCCTGCTGTCATTCAGGCAATCACGGACATGCTGCCGAATGGTTTCTCCTTCGGCAACCCGACAGATCATGAATTGGAACTGGCTAAATTAATTTGCGAACGCATTGAATCCATCGAGCAGGTTAAGTTCTCTTGCTCGGCGAGCGAGGCGTGTCTCAGTGCAGTGCGGATTGCAAGGGGTTACACCGGACGCAACAAGATCGCCAAGTTCGAAGGCGGATACCACGGCTTTACAGATGAGCTCGCGGTTTCCGCTCATCCAAACCCTGACAACTTTCCCGGTCCGGACTTCAACCCCAAAGCCCTTCCAGACTCTGACGGCATTCCAAGCTACAAAACCGAAAACGTCATCATTCTGGTGCAAAACAACTACGAAGCCTGCGAGAAAGTTCTACGTGGAAACGCAGAAGAGATCGCCTGCGTGATGATGGAACTGCAGGCCTGCGCCGGTGGCATCGTAGTGCTGGACAAAACGTTCGTTAAAAAAATTCGCGCGTTAACTGAAGAACTGGGCATTTTACTGATCGTCGACGAGACCGTCACTATGCGCGCGGCTTACAATGGCCTTCAAAGCGAATATCAGATCAAGCCTGACCTGACCGTGCTGGGCAAGATGATCGGCGGCGGCCTGCCTATCGGAGCAGTCGGCGGTAGCCGCAAAGTGTTCCGCGTGCTTGAAGATAACCAGGTAATGATCTCCGGCACCCATCATGGTCACCCGATGGCCTGCGCAGCCGGTATTGCATGTCTCAAAGCCATGGATGAAAAAGCCTATGGACGACTTAACGACATGTACACGAAGATCAAAACAGAACTGAACAGCTGGGCCGCGGAGCATAACTACCCCTTCATTATCTTCGGCGCATTCTCTGTATTCGCTTTTGCGTTTACCCGTGAAAGAGGTCAAGCGATTACCACGCATCGCGATTACTGGCACAAGATTGACGACAACAGTATGAGTATCTATGCACTGGAAATGGCCACTCGCGGTTACTTTCCGGTGCACCGTGGTCAGGTGGGTTTGACACTTCCTATGACTGACGACGACGTTAACGGCTATATCGAAACAACGAAAGACGTCGTTACACTCATCTACGGTAGTCACTGATACCCCTTTCCCAAGCCGGAATATTCATGCACTGGATAGCCCGGCTTATTTCTGTCCCCAATAAAAAATGGCCTGGAATTAAAATCGACCAGGCCATTTAACAACGCTCAATAATAAACTCCTCTACAGCATATGCGCCCGTCCACCGTCGTTACGATGCACCGTAGCGCTTGGAATCTCATTAAATAGCTTTTTGTACTCACTGGCAAACCGGCCTAAATGGTTAAATCCCCATTCAGTGGCGACGGTTGATATATTTGTACCTCGTCCACCATCCAGCAACTGCTTACGTACTTCCGCCAAGCGCAGCTTCTTCAGATAAGCCATTGGCGACATGCCCATATATTTACGAAATCCATCGAAAAGCTTAAATCTGGAGACGCCGGCTGCATGTTCAATATCTTCGAGACGAATATCTTCGCGGGCATTCGCATATATGAAGTCTTTGGCTTTAAGCAAAAAGCTAGGCAATTTCCCAATCAGACACTGGTGAATCTCATCGGTGTAATTATTCTTCTGAGCCAAGATCAAGCCCCTGACAAGGGAGGCCTCGATGCCCCTTGAAAATAGAGTTTGATCGAACATCGCCCCACCCGCCTCTTGCTCGGATACGAAATGGTTGATCAATCGCCACCAGGAAGCACTCGCCCCTATTTGTGCGTCCATTAGCGGATCGAAAGTGAGAGGGATTTCCACGGGACGTTTCAGGATTTCTTCAAGCGCAAGTCTCATGGTGACTCTCGGAATGACGACCGACAGTTTCTTGCAATCGCCCGCGATCGAAAGTTCCTGGTTATGAAAAGGCGAAATGATGACCCCCGTGCTCCTGCTGGAAGGGATACGACGCCCGAGGTAAATCAGCTCCTGCTCACCAGCAATCGGCAGGCTAAGGCTGTAGCTGTTCAACTGCTCAGAACCCGCGACGCCGATACGCACGTCGGCCCCATACTCCAAAGTACCCAGCTTCGTTGCATAGGAGCGAAACACTCTGGCGCTGTACCGGAATGAAACCCGCTCAGGTTGTGCACTCTCCAGACTGTGAGGGCCGCACACCTCCTCCATCCATGCTTGGGCACCTGCCATGTCACAGCAGTTGATCTGAATATCACTATGGGGAACAACATGCGACTCGGTCATAGCAAGGCACCACAATTATGGAAGACGATGCGCTCTTCAGCGCGTACCAAACTAGGAGCAAAACATATGCCACAGAGTTGATTACCGACTAACGCCAGCCAATTTGGACAGTATCATCCGACTGACTGGATAGTTTCGAATCTCTACATAAAAACTCCCATTTCGGACATCCTCATGCGCACCATTCATGGGCTTCATCATGCAAACTTGCACTCCTTGTTACCCGACAGACTTACCCAATGTAATGGGACGGCACCTTTCTACCCACCAGTAACACCCATACTGCTCGCCGTAACAAACCGTTGATTATCGTTCGCATTAATATGAGTTCTACATACAGATATCCGCTTCGAATTATTTAATCTCATTAAATGGCTCTAAGTCGTCAATAAATCGGATAGACCAATCAACGCATGCCGCCTCTAATAGGAACCCTGCATAACCGCACGATCGAGGATCTACCCCATGAATCGTTTGCGCGATATTAGTCAGTGGAAAGAATATATCGAGAGCTGCCTGGACTTTCGAAGCGAGGAAGGCGTCTATCGCATTGCGCGTGATATGTTCACGGAATCAGAACTTTTCGATCTGGAAATGGAACTGATTTTCGAAAAAAACTGGATCTATGCCTGCCATGAAAGCGAGATCCTGAAAAAACACGATTTCTTTACAATTCAAGCACTTATTATCACCCGTGATGGCGAGGGCAAGTTAAACGCCTTGATTAATACCTGCCAGCACCGTGGCCGCTACCTAGCCCCCAATTCAGGTACTGCCGATCGGGAGATAATTACTTCCCTGGGTTGTGTAGCTTTAAATCGTTAGCGGCAGCGGACGCCAAATTGAATTTATTGACTGCTAGTTATACACGCGGGTTTTTTATGTCCACCTTATCAGTAAAAATAGAAAGCGTTGAGGCGCTTACTCCCCGCATCCGGCGGTTGGTATTAGTTGCTCAAGACGGTAGCCGGCTTCCTGAATTTACGCCAGGAGCTCACCTCGAACTACACATCCCAGGTGATAGAAAG
Organism: Pseudomonas sp. NFIX10; assembly: GCF_900111955.1. NCBI lineage: Bacteria > Pseudomonadati > Pseudomonadota > Gammaproteobacteria > Pseudomonadales > Pseudomonadaceae > Pseudomonas > Pseudomonas sp. NFIX10. Next base: position 29,628 of record NZ_FOKH01000006.1, read on the forward strand.
CAAAAGCGCGCCTACTCCATCGTGAATTTGTCGGCCGGCGACCACTATGAAATCGCCGTGCAACTTGATGATAAGAGCACAGGGGGATCCAAATGGGTGCATACACTTACTGAAGGTCAAATCATTGAAATAGAACCACCTCGCAATCATTTTTCACTGGTTGACGGGGCTAAACACATACTGCTGATAGCAGGTGGAGTCGGCATTACACCGATACTGAGCATGGGCCGCGCGCTGCTGGCGTCTAAACAGACATTCACCCTGCATTACGCCGGCCGCGATGCTACAAACATGGCTTATCTGGACGAAGTACAGTGCCTGGGCAATTGCCACTGCTGGATAAGCGGCGGGGACGCCAGCAAACGTTTCGCGGCATCCACTGTGTTAGCGACCCCTTCTGAAGGCACGCATCTGTATATATGCGGCCCTGTGGAAATGACCACCTCGGTCATACAAGTCGCTCGGGAACTTGGTTGGCCGGAAGATCACATCCATTACGAACTGTTCGCCGGTGCCCTTGAAGAGGATGGCGACCAGGCGTTCGAAGTAGAACTTCGCACTAGTGGCGTCACGCTTGCAGTGAACGCAGGCCAAACCTTATTGGACGTGATGATTGAGGCAGGCCTGGATCCGATGTTCGACTGCCGACGTGGTGATTGCGGTGTATGCGTAACGCAAGTGATCGAGGGCGAAGCCGATCACCGTGACATCTGCCTGTCTGATCGTGAGCGCTCCGGCGGAGCCTTCTGCACATGTGTTTCTCGTGCCAAAACTGCCAAGCTGGTACTTGACCTCTAATAATTAAAGGAGCGAACAATGATTCCGACCAATGAACAAATTGCCGATTTGATCCGGCCCGACAGCGTTCATAAAAGTGTGTACATCGACCCTGTTCTCTTTCAACTTGAAATGGAGCGAATTTATGGCCATGCCTGGATTTATGTAGGCCACGAGAGTCAAGTAAAGAACACTGGCGATTACCACACGACTCGAATCGGCGATCAGGATGTCGTGATGGTTCGTGCAACTGACGGCAAAGTAAACGTCCATTACAACCGCTGCGCTCACAAGGGTGCAAAGTTGGTGGCAGACGGTGATGGCAATGTCGGCAAATTTTTCCGATGCCCCTACCACGCCTGGACATTCAAGTTGAACGGTGCTCACCTGTCGGCGCCTCTGAAGAGCGGATTCGAGGGCACATGTTATGACCCGAAACATCCGGATTTTTCCATGACCAGTGTGGCGAGGGTTGATAGCTATCGCGGGTTCGTGTTCGCCAGTCAGGCGTCCTACGGCGAAGACCTGAAGACGTTCCTTGGCGGCGTCGTCAGTTCCATTGACAACATGTGCGACAGATCCCCGGTGGGTGAACTTGAAGTAGCGGGCGGTATTTTCCGCGTACAACAACGTTCCAATTGGAAAGTTTTCTACGAAAATCTCCACGACACCATGCATGCACGGGTGACCCACGAATCATCTGTCGATGCCGCTCGAGAACAAGCCGAAGCCATCGGCGAGATGCCGTTTGAACTGCTGATCATGGATGGCAATGGCGAGCCCTATGACTTCTGGGAAAAGCTGGAACTGCGCGCCTACCATAATGGCCATGGCTATATGGAGGCGATCTTCGATCCAGACGCCGCCGAGAAGGACGAAGTCTCGCGGGCGCACTTTGAATGTTTGAGCGAAGCCTACGGAGCGGACCGAGCTCGTGAAATCCTGGGCATGAACCGACATAACACCGTGATTTACGGCAGCGGATCGCCTCATACCGTCTTCATGCAATTCCGGGTTATACGCCCGGTTGCTGTCGATAAAACTATGGTGGAGATCCAGACGTTCCGCTGTAAAGGCGCCCCAGATGTGGTGTTCGATCGGGCGCTGACTTACGCCAACGTCATCAACTCCCCCTCTTCAAATGTCATGCCGGACGACGTTGAAGTGTATGCACGCTGCCAGGAGGGCAACATGACCCGAGGCGGCAACTGGATCGGCATGCACCGTTATGTCGGCACCGATACCATTCTTGAAGACGGTGCAGTCTCTATCAATGGCACCAGCGAACTGCCCATGCGTAATCAGTTTGCGGCCTGGAAAAAGTTCATGACCGGAACAATTATCGCAAAGGAGAGCAATAATGTTGCTTGACCGCACTTTCAACGTAAATACAACCGACCTGAAAACTACACGTGTCGAAGAAGCCACCCTTCGCTCGATCGAGCAATTTCTTTTTAAAGAAGCTCGCCTGCTGGATACCTGGAAGTTCTGGGAGTGGGACAAACTCTTCACCGATGATGGAATGTATTGGGTCCCGCAAAAGCACAGCCAAGTGAACCCGTTTGACCACATCTCCCTGTTCTGGGAAAACCGCATGTTGCGCGAGACACGCATTCGTCGCGTAGAGAATGCGCGTAACTGGTCACAACAACTACGAACTCAAACAACTCACTTGGTTGGGAACGTATGCATTGAAGGTCTGGACGAGGACGATAACTTGGTGGTCAGCGCGGTGTTCCAAGCCACGGAATGGCGTTTAGATCAACGTCAACTCGCTGGGCGTTACACCTACAAACTTGCAGGCAATAGGGCGGAGGGTTGGAAGATCAAGCTCAAACGTGTTGATCTTGTCAACTGCAATGATGTGTTTGCTAACCTAGAGGTATTCGTTTGATGACGCGGCCCATCGTTATCGCGCTCCATTATCAGAATGATGTCCTGCATCCGGAAGGACGTATAAAGGTAGGTCTGGACGAGGACGAGGTAGTTCGCGCGAATCTAATTTCCTCTGCAACGTCATTACTACGTGGCGCGCGAAACAACGGTTGGCCGATCATCCATGTGCGTGTTGCATATCGAGGTGATTACTCCGACTTGATCGATAACGCGCCGATATTAAAAAACGTAAAGAAGATAGGTGCCATGATTGACGGCACTTGGGGAGCCGAATTCATGGACGCCTTGTGCCCCCATGAAAACGGCGAGGAGTTCATCATTACCCACAAGCGGATCAACGCGTTTTACGGTACGCATGCGGAAGCACTTCTAAACATGCTTTCCGCGCGTACGCTGATCATTGCAGGTGTGGCAACTCACTCAGTCGTAGAAAGTACTGTAAGGCACGCAGTGGATTGCGGATATTACGTAATCGTTCCCGCGGACGCGTGCGCTGCCGCAGACCCCGCAGCGCATCAAGCGTCGCTTAAAAGCATGAGCCTAATCGCTGAAATTTCCAGCGTTGACCAATTGTTCAAGGTGCCATCATGAGTCTCGAAGGAAAAGTCGCAATCATCACCGGCAGCACCCAGGGGCTTGGTCTGGATATTGCCAAAGTCATGATAGCCCAAGGGGGGGAAGTCATGCTGGTCGGTCGCAATGCCAGTGCTGGAAAAGCGTTATGCGACGAGCTTGGTCCATGCGCTTCCTACACAGAGTGCGATGTGGAAAATGATGAAGATATTGATAAATGCATCGACAATACAATCGACCGATTCGGCAAAATCGATATCCTCGTCAACAACGCTTGTACCTACACCGATCGGGGCATCGACTCTTCCCGGGAAGATTGGCACAAAAGCCTGAACGTCAACGTTATCTCCGCCGCCATCTTCGTGCAAAAAGTATCTCCTCTTTTAAAGCCTGGCAGCACGATAGTGAACATCACCAGCACGGGTGGGAAATTCGGCACAGCCGGCCGTGCACTCTACCCTGCCTCTAAAGCCGCGATGCTTCAATTGACCAAGAATTTCGCCGTGAGCCTGGCGCCCAATGGTACTCGCGTGCTGAGCGTCTCGCCGGCGTGGACCTGGTCCCCGGCCGTAGCCAACCAAACAAATAACGATATAGCGCTCGCTGACCGCGTCGGCGCTGACTTCCACCCTCTAGGGCGTATCGGCCGAGGTGAGGAAGTCGGGAATGTGGTCGCTTTTCTCTGCACATCCGGCGCCTCTTGGATGACCGGCGTTGATATACCTGTAGATGGAGGTTTTTCCATACTGGGTCCAGACAGAGGTATATCGCCTCGCGTGTGGTTCCAGCGTCATTCCGATTCAGAATAGTATGATCTAGAGGAACATAAAATGGGCGAATTCATCGCTATCCAGCCCCAGGACAAAGCGCAATCATTTCGCGGTTATCTTGCTGTTCCCGCGAGCGGAAGAGGCCCGGGACTGGTTCTCGGTCAGGAAATTTTTGGCGTCAACGCAAACATGCGCGCCGTTGCAGACCTCTATGCTGAAGAGGGATACGTGGTATTGGTGCCCGACCTGTTTTGGAGAATGGAGCGGAACGTCGACCTCGGTTACACGGAACAGGACTTTGCAAAAGCGATCGATTTATTCCAGCGCATGGATCTGGATCTGGCTGTTCATGATATTTCTGCAAGCTTTGCCAAGCTCAAAACCCTGGACCAGGTCGAAGGCGATGGCTTCGGTTTCGTCGGCTTCTGCATGGGCGGCAAACTGGCGTATCTCACGGCCACACGCACCCAGGCTGCTTGCTCGGTCGGTTTCTATGGCATGGGTATCGAAAACTATCTCGACGAAGTGGATAGCATCCAGGGGCGACTGGTCCTTCATTTTGCCGAAAACGACGCTTACTGCGACGCCCACGCCCGCGCAGAAATCAGCTCAGCCTTGAAAGGCAGCAAGGGTTCGGAGATCTATGTCTATCCGAATGTCGACCACGCGTTCGCCCGTGTAGGCAGTGATCACTTCGATAAACCCGCCGCCCTCATGGCGCATGAAAGAACCATCGCAGCGTTGAAGCAAGAGATTGGTCCAAACTTCAACCTTTCGGATTTGTGGGACGAGCATGTAAAGCACGAATTCGATACTCGAGACGTTCCTGCAACGATGGCCACCATGGTCTCGGAGCCCTACGTCAACCACATCCCGACGATGACCGGTGGAGTTGGCAGCAAGCAGCTAAGCCGTTTTTATCAGCATCACTTTGTCCACGGAAACCCGCCGGACATGAAAATGATCCCCCTTTCCCGGACAGTGGGTGCGCTGCAGATCGTCGATGAATTCATCATGTGTTTTACCCACACTACGGAGATCGATTGGATGCTCCCGAACGTGGCGCCTACCGGAAAGTACGTCGAAATCCCCATGCTGGGCGTCGTCCGATTCAGAGGTGACAAGCTTTATCACGAGCATATTTACTGGGATCAGGCGAGTCTGCTTGTCCAGGTAGGTCTTCTTGACCCGACAGGTTTGCCTATCGCAGGCGCAATTACTGCGCAGAAGCTTCTGGATGAGGCACTTCCTTCGAATACGCTGATGAATAATTGGAAGAATAGCGAAGCATTGTAACACGCCGCTGGGCACTCCCTGAGAACGCCCCCCCAGCCCCATGTCCAGCTCGACACTTCGAGAATATTTTTTCGCGCAAACTTGACTCATAGGTGTGCTGCAATGACCGACTTATCCATAAAAGACCTAAAAATTTACTATCCTTATATCAACGGTAGATCCTGGCAAAGCGACGACCAACCGGAACAGGTCGTGATTAACCCCTACACCCAAAAAGCAATTGCACGTGTGAAACTTGCGACGGCAGCAGATATCGATAGCGCTATCGCCTCAGCATTCGAGGCGCAAAAAGCCTGGGGAAAGACCCTCGCCAAGGAGCGCGAGGCAATTCTCTGTCGTGCTGCGGATATCATTGAGCGTCGACGCGGCGACATTGCGAAAATCCTCATCGAGGAAAGTGGCAATGTGTTTGGCAAGGCCATGTTCGAATGCGACTACATGGTGAGCACATTCCGCATCGCGGCAGGACAGGCACGCGATATCCGCGGCGAAACCATGCCTGCCGACAGCGCAGGTCGTATCTCGATGTCTATCCGGCAGCCGCTGGGTGTGATTGCAGGCGTTGGTCCATTTAACGCACCGCTGCTCTTGAACGGGAAAAAGCTCGCCCCAGCCTTGGCCGCCGGGAACGCGTTCCTCATGAAGCCTGCCCCGCAAACTCCACTGATTGGTTTGCTCTTCGCTGAGATTCTGGAAGAAGCTGGCGTCCCACCAGGCGTGTTCAGCGTGCTGCCCACTACCAATGAAGCGCTCGGTGACAAGTTCTTTTCAGACAAACGCGTGAAAATGATGACCTTCACGGGGTCGGCGAAAGTCGGTCAGTACCTGTCCGAGTTGGCTGGCAAGTTTCAGAAGCGAATTGTTCTGGAACTTGGCGGCAAGAGTCCCATCGTCATTCTCAATGATGCGAAGTTGGACTATGCCGTCAACGCCGCTGCTTTCGGGATCTTCTTTAGCCAGGGCCAGGTGTGCATGGCCAACTCCCGGATCATTGTCGAAGAAGGCATTTATGAGGAATTTTGCACCGCGTTCGTTAAAAAAGTCCGCTCCATTCGCTGTGGGGACCCTGCAGACCCCACCACGATAGTGGGTCCACTGATAAGCGCCAACCAGTGCGAATTCATCCGTGGTCAGATCGACGACGCCATTGCCAAAGGTGCAACTCTGCTGACGGGTGGTGAGTATCTCGGAAACCTGTTCCAACCCGCCGTATTGACCGATGTCACGCGGTCGATGGCTGTCTATGACGAAGAGAGCTTCGGACCGTTGGTTTCCATATACAAGGCCAAAGACTTCGAACACGCCATTGAGCTGGCAAACGATACTTCCTACGGTCTTTCTTCGGGCATCGTAACAAACGATCTTCAGAAGGCATTTGACTTCGCACTTCGTATCGAAGCTGGTTCGGTACATATCAATGATAATTCTTTTGACGACGACCCAAATGCGCCTTTCGGAGGATTCAAGGATAGCGGTCATGGTAAGGAAAATGGTCGTTACTCAATCCACGACATGACCGAGCTTAAGTGGATAACTTTACAACTGGGTGAGCGTGCCTTCCCTATCTGATGAGCAATAATAATGGCCCCACACCTGTGGTGTTGGGGCCATTGTATCAATCCGCCCCTTGACTGGAGACGGATCCCAATGGAATTCAGAAGACGAAAACCTTCTATCGCCCAAAGATGTAAGCGTCCGCCGAAGTCACCTTGCATGACTCAGGCAGATACCCACTGATGCGGTAGCAGTTGATCAATCTCACTCGCCCGCTGCGTGGACAGAGCCGTATCAGCACATCTTTCAGATACGCATACGGATCATGCCCATTCATACGTGCCGACTGGATCAAACTCATGTTAGCCGCCACCCGTTTGCCGCTGCGTAGTGAGCCTGCAAATAGCCAGTTCGAGCGTCCCGGAGCCCACGGTCTGATCTAATTTTCGACTGGATTGTTGTCGATGGGCACAGCCCCACCATCGAGGAAGCGCGTCAGCGCTACCCAGCGTTCAAGGCTGTAGAAGGCTTTGGCCGTCGCTGATCCGTTGGGCACAAGATCGCGCTGGATGCGGCGTAGGCGTTCCGGGACTCCTGACGGTAAAGAGGTAGGTGGTCAGCAAACTTGGTGGCTTTTGGCCTTTCCTGCTCTGCCCGGTTGCGCACTGAGCGCCGATGAGATCCTCCCAGTTTCCGTAAGAAGGACTTCCCGACGTGCACAGGGTCTCCGAATTACTCCTGAGGCAACGTCATAGGCGTGAGCGGATTGCTCAAGGTCGCCAACCATTCAGCGTTCGCCAAAGCCGTAAAATTATGTTTTATAAAATAACATCGAACAAAACGGAAAAATGCATCACAAAACACCGCAAAAAAAATGAGTATCACACTAAAAACGACATAATAATGTCAAAAAACGACGACCTTCTAACTATAGGTTGTATATTACGTCAATTCTTTTTATAAAAAGAAATAGATTGCACGGAGATAGATATGTCTGAGAATCGTCGTTTCGACACACATCGGGAGTCCGCTGCAGGCCGAGCGGACGTAGAGGATACGCCCGAGCTGGTAGCTTATTACGCGGAGCTGGACCGCCTTAATACCGGTGCGTTGTGGACCATTGCAAACAAGATCGAACCGTGGGAGCCCAAGTCGGCTTCAGTCCCGGTCATTTGGCACTATGCGGATCTGCGAGAGCATGTGCTGCGCTCTGTCGATCTCGTTACTCCCGAAAAAGCAGGTCGTCGAGTGATCTACCTAAACAACCCTGGACGCAAGGATGTATCCGCAGCAGTCGGATGGCTCTATTCCGGCCTGCAGGTAATGCACCCTGGCGAAGCCGCTTCGGCACACGCCCATTCAGCCTCCGCACTTCGTTTCATCATGGAGGGATCCGGGGCTTACACCATTGTCGATGGCCACAAAATAACCTTAGGCGCAAACGACTTCGTCATTACCCCTAACGGCACCTGGCACGAACACGGCGTTGAAGCTGATGGCAGGACCTGCATCTGGCAAGACGGCCTCGATATTCCATTGGTAAACGCATTTGAGGCTGGTTTCTACGCGGTTCATCCCGACTTGAAGCAAAAAGTCATTGCGCCGGTGGATGACTCGGTGAGTATCTGGGGGGGCGCCGGTATCCGGCCGTCCTTCACAAAATGGGATAAGCCTTATTCGCCGCTATTCAAGTACAGCTGGCAAGACACCTATCAAGCTCTGGTGACGTACGCCGAGAAGGTAGCGCCCGACCAGTTCGACTGCCACATCATGCAGTACACAAACCCGGCGACGGGTGGCCATGTAATGCCAACCATAGGCGCAAGTATGCAGCGACTGATGCCAGGCTTTCGTGGCAAGGCACACCAGCATACTGGAAGCTTCGTGTACCAGGTCGCCAAAGGTCGTGGCTACTCCATCATTAATGGCCAGCGCTTTGATTGGCAAGAGCGCGATATCTTCTGCGTCCCATCTTGGGCTGTGCATGAACACGTAAATACCTCCGATTCTGATGACGCCTGCCTGTTCAGCTTCAACGACCTACCGGCCATTCAGGCTCTCGGCCTGTACCGTGAAAAGCCGTTCAAAGTGAACGACGGCTATCAAGCGACCACTACTTATTGAGCAATAGGGAGTTCGAATATGCGTCTCGTAACATTTCGTGCAGATGTAAATGCTGCTTCGCGCCTGGGCGCAGTGGTAGGTGATCAGGTGGTCGACCTGAACAAGCTTGCCGCTGCTGCCGGTAGTGTATTACCCGACAACATGCTCGATTTCATAGATCTCGGTCCAAGCGCTGTAAAATCTACCAGCCAGCTTCTGGCCAGTTATGAAGGAGCGTTCCCTATCGGCGTCGCTGTGCCTCTGGCCAACGTGAAATTTCTGGCCCCGATTCCACGACCGCGGAAAAACATCTTCGGGATCGGTTTGAACTACGTCGAGCACGTGGCGGAATCGAGCAAGTCGCTGGATACGTCCAAAGAGCTGCCAAAAGAGCCTGTCATCTTCTCAAAGCCGCCAACTACTATCATCGGCCCGGGCGATGCTGTTGAACACAACGCGAGGATTACCCAGCAACTGGATTGGGAAGTCGAGCTGGCAGTAGTGATTGGTACGCGTGGCAAAGGCGTGCTCGAAACTAATGCGCTTGATTACGTGTTTGGGTACAGCGTCCTGAACGACATAAGTGCCCGTGATTGCCGACGCGCCGGTCAGTGGATTTATTCCAAAGGCCAAGATACCTACGCCCCATTTGGTCCGATGATCGTTACTGCCGATGAAGTCCCAGACCCACATAACCTAGACCTTAGCTTGAAGGTCAACGGAGTGGTCAAGCAGTCATCCAATACTCGTCACATGTTGTTCAAGATTCCGAAGCTGATCGCGGATATCAGCGCAGGCATCACGCTGGAGCCAGGTGACATCATCGCTACCGGCACGCCAGAGGGTGTAGGCGCAGGTCGCACGCCACAAGAATGGGTCTGGCCGGGCGACGTCATGGAAGCTGAGGTTCAATCGATAGGCTGCCTGCGTAATCCAGTCGTCGCCGCATAGTGAGGCACATCATGTTGGACTTACCTGTTTTTAAGGCTGCAGCGGTACAAGCGTCGCCAGTCTTTTTGAATACTGACGCCACAATTACGAAAGCCTGTGAACTCATTGCTGAGGCGGCCAGAAACGGCGCGAAACTCGTCGCATTTCCTGAAGTATTCGTGTCGGCTTACCCCTACTGGAGTTGGCTTGCCAATCCTTTATTAGGCAGTCCGTGGTTCGAGAAGCTATGTAAGTCCGCCATAGAGATCCCAAGCGCGGAATTTTCACGGCTACAACAGGCCGCAAAAGACAACGCCATCAATGTAGTGATCGGCTTGAATGAGCGCAGTCCCCAAGGAATCGCCACTATTTACAACACCGTGGTGACGATCGCCGATGACGGTCGGCTGCTTGGGCGTCATAGGAAGCTAGTACCCACATGGGCGGAGAAGCTAACGTGGTCTAACGGTGATGCTTCGAGCCTGCGTGTCCATAAGACCAGCGTCGGCCCTCTGGGAACTCTGGCCTGTGGCGAAAACACCAATACGCTTGCTCGCTTCAGCTTGTTGGCTCAGGGAGAGCTAGTACACGTGGCGTCCTATATTTCGCTGCCGGTCGCTCCTCCCGACTATGACATGGCTGAAGCTATCAAGCTCCGAGCTGCCGCGCACTCGTTCGAAGGAAAGGTGTTCACCATCGTATCTTGCTCAACGATTTCCGAAGAGATCATTGAAGCCATGAGCGAAATCAGCCCGAACGCGCGCGAAACGCTGAGTAGAAAAAACAGCGCCTTTAGCGGGGTGCTTGGCCCAGACGGCCGCGTGATCGGCACCCCCCTCATCGATGAAGAGGGGATTGTATACACCGACATCGACCTGTCGCGCTGCATCCAACCTCGACAAATGCATGACATCACAGGCGGGTACAACCGTTTCGACATTTTCGATTTGAAGGTGAACCGTCAAGCACTCACGTCAGCGCGATTTGATGATCCAGTTGAATCCCCTATCGCAGCCCACAGCGATTTCAGTTGGCCTGAGCAATCAGGAAAGGAAACAGCGAACCATGAGTAAGCTCCACTACCGAATCGGACAGATTGTTCCTTCATCGAACACCACGATGGAAACCGAAATCCCGGCAATTTTGCGTGTACGTGAGGCCGTCGAGCCCGAGCGTTTCACGTTCCATTCCAGCCGCATGCGAATGAAGCACGTTACAAAAGAAGAGCTGGCTCTGATGGACAAGGACAGCGACCGCTGTGCATTGGAACTCTCTGATGCTCGCGTCGACGTTCTGGGGTACGCCTGCCTCGTCGCAATCATGAGCATGGGCATGGGGTACCATCGGGTATCAGAAAAACGCTTACACCAGCAGACCGTTTCCAACGGTGGAGCGGCGCCAGTCGTGACCAGCGCCGGAGCACTTGTCGACGGATTGAAAGCGCTCAACGCCAAGCGCGTATCGATTCTTACGCCGTATATGAAGCCGCTTACCAACCTCGTCATTCAGTACCTGGAAAATGAAGGTATCGAGGTCGTAGATAGCATCTCGCTTGAAATCTCCGACAACTTGGAGGTTGGTCTCCAGGATCCGTGGGCTCCAGCAGAAATTACCAAGCGGCTGCGCACCAACGGCGTGGATGCGATCGTTGGTTCAGCTTGCGTTCAGATGCCATCGCTTCCGTCGATTCGACTGATCGAAGATCGTACCGGAATCCCGGTGATTTCGTCAGCTGTAGCGACTACCTACATGATGCTCAAGCAATTGGGGCTCAAAACGGCTGCGCCCGGGTTCGGATCACTGCTATCAGGCCGCTACTAAGCTGCTTTGCGGAGCGAGCGATAGTAGTATCGGGAAATTTTAGCGGATCCTCAAAAAGGGCAAGCGATGGACCATAACGATACGACCTCAACATTGTCACTTGTCCCCGCTACTGACCAAGCAGTGAGTGAAATGACGCTTGGAGTTAAAGCTCATGCAATGATTCGAAACGATATCATTGCAGGGTTTTATAAACCGGGCCAAGCGCTGCGCTTGGAAGTGTTAAAAGAGCGGTATGGGATTAGCTTTTCACCCATCCGCGAAGCACTTAATCGTCTTCAAGCAGAAAAGTTGGTCGTAACCTCTTCATCCAGAGGATTTAAAGTTAAGCCAATTTCCATTGCCGAAATGTGGGATGCAATTAACACCCGAATCCTCATTGAGAGCGAAGCCTTGAGGTTATCAATTGCGAAGGGGGAGAAAAACTGGCAGCTGCAGTTAATGCAAGCCTATCATGCATTGCGTTTGACGCAGCGGGAGCGGCCTGAGGCTGGATGTATGTCCGATGAATGCTACGAGCGACTTGAGCCAAAGCATTGTGAATTTCATAAGGCATTAATTTCCGGTTGCAACTCCGAATGGTTGATGGGCTATGCCAGCCAATTGTATAGGCACACCGAACGGTACCGCAGACCGAGCCTGACTCAAGTAGGTCGACGAATGGGTAGAGATATTGATGCGGAACATCTTGCGTTGGTTGATGCAGCCTTAGCCGGAGACAACAAACTAGCCTGCGACTTGTTGGCCAACCACTATCGAGAAACGGGTTTCTGGATACAAGACATTCTAGAGCGTCAGCAGGGTACTGCTGACGTAGAAGTAGACTGATGGAGTATTACAGTTACAAGCCAGACAAAGGGCAGGGCTTTGCACACCATCCAATGCCATCTAGCGTTGGGCCCCGCCCTATAGGCTGGATTTCAACCAGCAAGAAGATCGGCCAAGTGAATCTAGCCCCCTACAGGTAGGAAAATATACCTTACCTTACCTTACCTTACCTGAATGAAGTGCGCACTCTATGTTGGCTCACAGAAAACCGAACCGCCAGAGTTAGAAAGCCAGCTCATCGCCGAAGAAATGAAGGCACTGGGACTGGAGGGCGACACGCCAAGCGATACGGTGGCCACACTGGTCGCTCAGGTCAGGCAGCTTCGGGCGGAGCTGAAAAGAACCATAAGCGAAAACGAGCTTCGCACGGGTGCACCCGAATCGTTGGGCCAATTCGCAGACGTCATCGAGCAACGCATTCAACTCGCGTTGGAGAATGAACGTATGCGTCCGGCCAAGTCATCTACCCAGCCCCGCAAAGCCAAGACATGGTGTGCACTTAAATTTTAAGTGGGCACCAGTTCTAGCCTTTTAAGTGGGTATTTCATGCAGCCAACACGCCGTTCCTACTCCAAGTCCTTTAAAGCCCAAGTCATTCAAGAGTGTGCCCAGCCCGGTGCTTCGATTGCCAGCATCGCTTTCAGCCATAACCTCAATGCAAACCTTGTCCACAAATGGATTCGGCTGCATGCGCAGAAAAGCACAGCGCTGCAACCTGCCTTTATCCCGTTGCCAGTGCCGCTGGCCGGGGCAAAATCCCACGCATCATCATCGAATATCTGCATTGAAATACAGCATACGCGCGGCACCGTAAAAGTGAGCTGGCCCACTGAAAATGCTGCTGCCTGCGCGACCTTTCTTCGAGACCTTTTGCGATGATTCGCATCGACTCCATCTGGCTCGCCACCGAGCCGATGGACATGCGCGCAGGCACCGCGACGGCGTTAGCCAGGGTTATTGCGGTGTTCGGTGCGGCGCAGCCGCACTGTGCTTATCTGTTCGCCAACCGCCGCGCCAATCGCATGAAAGTGCTGGTGCATGACGGCTTCGGAATATGGCTGGCGGCGCGCCGGTTAAACCAAGGCAAGTTCCACTGGCCTGGCGTTCGCCACGGTTCTGAGATGGAGCTGGATACCGAGCAATTTCAGGCGTTAGTGCTGGGTCTGCCATGGCAACGCGCAGGTTCTGGAGGCTCGATCACACTGCTTTAATGGCTGCCATTAGCCTATCGATCTATCGCCGGGAATTGCCTGCTCTGGCAAAATCCGGCGCATGACTTCTTCTCCCAATCTCGACCAAATGTCCCCCGACCAACTGCGTGCTTTGGCAGCGCAGTTGCTGTCGCAAGTCGACACGATGGGCAAGAAAATCACCGGTGACCAAACAGTCATCGAGAAACTGACCTTCGAGATCGCTCAGCTCAAGCGTTTGAAGTTTGCCAAACGCAGCGAGCAGATGAATCCCGAGCAGGCCAGTTTGCTCGATGACCTGATCGATACCGATATCGCCGCGATTGAAGCAGAGCTTCAGGCCTTGCAAGCAGTGACAGCGGCAGCCCAGAAAAAGCAGAAGCCCAAGCGCACCGCATTACCGGCAGAGTTTCCACGCACGCTGATCCATCACGAACCGGACAACACTCACTGTCCATGCGGCTGCGTCCTCAAGCGCATCGGCGAGGACGTCAGCGAGAAACTGGACTACACGCCCGGCGTATTTACCGTTGAACGCCATGTACGTGGCAAATGGGTTTGTGATGACTGCGAAACGCTGATCCAGGCACCCATTCCGGCTCAGGTCATTGATAAGGGCATCCCGACTTCGGGCCTGCTCGCCCACGTCATGATCGCCAAGTTTGCCGACCACCTGCCGCTTTACCGTCAGGAATCGATCTTCGGTCGAGCGGGCTTGGCGATTCCACGCTCCACCCTGGCTCAATGGGTCGGTGTGACTGGGGTTCAGTTGCAGCCGCTGGTTGATGCGCTGCGCGACGTGGTGCTCGGGCAGCAGGTTATTCATGCCGATGAAACTCCGGTGCAGATGCTCATGCCGGGAGCGAAGAAAACCCACCGTTCTTATGTTTGGGCCTACGCCACCACCCAGTTCTCGGACGTGGCGGCGGTGGTTTACGACTTCAGCCCCAGCCGCGCCGGAGAGCACGCTCGCAACTTCCTGAATGACTGGAAGGGCAGGCTAGTCTGCGATGATTTTGGCGGCTACAAGGCCAGCTTCGAACTCGGCGTGACCGAGATTGGGTGCATGGCTCATGCGCGGCGTAAGTTCTTCGAACTGCACGCTACTAATAAAAGCACGCTTGCTGAGCAAGCACTACGTTACATCCAGTTGTTGTACGAAATCGAGAGCGAAGTCCGCGACATGGAACCGAATTTACGGCGCCGAATACGGCAGGAAAAGGCCGTCCCGATAGTGAACATGCTGCATACCTGGATGAGCGCTCAGCGCGATCTTGTGCCCGAAGGCTCAGCCATCAGCAGAGCACTCGATTACAGCCTGAAACGCTGGGCAGCGCTGTCGCGCTACCTCGATGACGGGGCTGTACCCATTGATAATAATTGGGCGGAAAACCAGATACGACCATGGGCTCTTGGACGTAAGAACTGGCTCTTTGCAGGGTCGTTACGCAGCGGAAAACGGGCGGCAGCGATCATGAGTTTGATCCAGTCTGCGCGCATGAATGGTCATGATCCGTATGCCTATCTGAAGGATGTGCTGACGCGGCTGCCAACACAGCGGGACAGTCAAATCGACCAGTTGCTACCACATCAGTGGATGCCTGCCTGATCTGCGCAAGGTATGTTCCCTAACTGCTTACCGCTACTACCCTCTTACTAAGAACTTTCTGTCCCTTAGCATTTCCAGCGCTCAACCATCAAGTCAATGAAGCCCCGAACCTTCGGTGGTAAATGCCGCTTGCTTGGATAGATGGCTTGAACTGGCACATCTTCCGTGCCGTACGCCTGAAGCAATTGCTTCAGGCGGCCATCCTCAAGGTAGTTAGCCGCTAGGAACGTAGGCAGGTAAGCGAGACCTAAGCCTAGGAGAGCTGCATCTCGAATTGCCTCTGCGCTGTCCAGCCTTAGCCGACTGTTCGGACTGACCTTTAGCCACTCGCCGCTTGCTTCTTGTAATCGCCAAGGTTGACGCTTCATACGGCTGCTAAACACCAGACATTCGTGATGGAGAAGATCATCCGCAGTTTGAGGAATTCCATAAGCTTGGACGTAAGCGGGAGCGGCACAAATGACTGCGCGATGATGGGCCACCGTGCGAGATACAAGGCTGGTATCGGTTGCATGGTTACCAATGCGCACCGCGAGATCGAAGCCTTCGTCAACGATATCTACCACCCTGTCTGAGAAGCTTGCATCGACCTGAACATCGGGCCACAGCCGTTGATACTCGGCCAGCAATGGAAGTACCAACAATCGGCCAAGCGCATCAGGCAGACTAATGCGCAGATTACCTCTTGGTGCACCTACCTTCTGACCCACACTCTCTTGGGCTTCTTCCAAATTGCTGAAGATCTGAATGCAGTGCTGGTAGAACAATTGACCGTCATCCGTGATGCTCATGTTTCTCGTCGTGCGATTGAGGAGCCGCACACCAAGATGGGTTTCAAGGCGAGTAATTGCCTTACCTGCTGCCGAGCGTGTCAGCCCGAGCGACCGGCCACCAGCAACGAAACTTCCGGTCTCGACCACGGCCATGAACGCGCTCATTTCATCTAGATTCAAACGACTCATAAGCAACTCCACGCGGAACCACAGAGGGGAAATCTGTTCGTTAATGAGAAGGATACACTGGAACCACGATCGCCAATCCTGATGCATTGCATCGGAATCTCATTTGAGGAACTACGCATGTCCTTCTCCACCCCTGTTCAGGCCCGTCTCGACGCCTGGGTTGCATCCGCCGCTGACTTTGGGCCCTTTCTTCTAGGGCAGGAAACGAACACTACCCTTGATGAGCAACGCAAAGCTTACGAACGGGTGTTGTCCACGCATCCGGTTCCCGCAGGCGTAACCTGTCATGACGTCGATATGGGCGGTGTACCCGGCAAGGTTGTGGTGCCCGATGAACTTGAGGGCAATCGGATTCTTCTCTACATCCATGGCGGAGGTTATGTGGGCGGTAGCCCGACTGGATATCTAGGTCTGGCTGGGCACTTCGCGAAACTACTCGGAGCAACAGTCTTTCTGCCGGACTATCGCCTGGCGCCTGAATATCCATTCCCGGCACCCATCGATGACACACTGGCGTCCTATCGATGGCTGCTCGACCAAGGTCACGATCCCAAGTCCATAGTGTTCTCAGGCGATTCCGCTGGAGGTGCAATGGTCGTATCGGTGATGGTCAAGGCCCGCAACGCAGGCTTACCGTTACCAGCGGGTGGAGCAGCTTTGTCCCCTTGGGCAAATCTGGAGCACACTGGCGCGTCCATCGACAACCGTGACGGCCTGGATCCGCAAGCATCACGTCTGGGCCTTACGTTGCTGGCCAAAGCGTTTCTCAATGGCGCGCTGCCCAATGATCCCGATGCATCGCCTGTCTTCGCTGACGTCAGAGGCTTGCCACCCATCCTTGTGCAAATAGGTGAAAACGAAGTGATGCTCAGTGACGCTATGCGGCTCGCTACCCATTTGGGAGAAAACCGAGTGCGTGTGTCATTGGAAGTCTGGCCGAGGATGTTTCATGTCTGGCATATGTTCGCAGCAATCTTGCCGGAAGGGATGCAGGCTGTTAAAAATGCTGCCCTGTTTCTGGATCAAGCAATACGAGAGAGTCATCCTAGCTAAGCTTTCAAGAGGTAAGGGTAGGTAACGCTGTAGCCACTTGCGTATCACGTTGGAGCTGATGCCGTGGCTGATGGTGGCGCTGGAAAGCTCTGCTCCCGGTTGAGACATTCCAGAACGACCTGGGCCTTGAAGGGTTTTGAGTAAGAGCTTCGTTGGAGCATGAAAATCCTGGCGATAAGGGTGATCGCGTCCGCTTAAAAATAGGCAGACAACATCGCCCTTAATGCTGGAGTTCGGTAGGTGTGTTCACCGGGCGCTTACCCAGCATCGCCATGCAGTTGGTTAGAAGCCCTGACGGCCTCGTCTGTTCCATGGATACGCGCTTTAAGTGAACAGCATTTTTAGCTCACGCAAGCGCGATCGCCATGCGTCAACGGAACTCAAAGCCGTTCAAAAATCCCAGGTCGTCCAAGAAGGCCTGCAATCATTCAGCGCCGCCATACCTGCCCCTCCGCACTGACCACCCAGGGCGTCTTGCCGGCAGCTAAATGCACCCCACCCACCCAACGCTCCGGCGGCTGTTGGTCGAGCCAATGTGCCTGTCCGGTTAGAACCCTGTCACCTAGCTCCGTCAACTGTAGAAGTCGTTGCGGCCAGGTGTTTCCCTGCCCTTCGCGCAATAGCGGCTGGGGCACATCGATCAATGGCCGCAGCAATGCATGGAACATCAAGTCGCCCAAGTACGGTAGCGGCTCATCGTGCTGCATTAATTGGGCGAACACCCGACCTGCAGGCAGCTCGCCATGCTCTCCCAGGATACGCAGCACCAGACGCTCGGTCAGACTCAGGCCGTCGTCTACGCCCGGAAGCTCCTGTAATTGCCGTGCTAGGGCGGGCCCCAGCAGCGGCAAGGCCGGATGCTGCTGGCCCGCCAACTGCGCCCATTGGCGCGGATCCGGCGCGGTATACGCGGCCCACGTCTGGCGCGCCAGCGCCAGCGCGTCGTCCCCCAACGAGCGGCGTTGTGGCCAGAGCCAGGCGAGCAGGTCTGGCGCCAACTGACCGATACCAATAAACCGTTCAACTCCCGGCACCTGGGCAATTTCGATCAGTTCGAGTCGGCGCGGTCGGCTGGAGAGGCTTGCCAGCAGACGGATCAGGAACAACTGGTCATAGGCGTCGGCTTCGCACCAGAGTACCACTTCGCTATCGGCATGAAGTTGCGCCAATGCCGACCGCTGTGTGGCCTGTGCGATATCACTGGCGGCAAGGCCGAACGCCTGTTGCGCATAGGCGCTGCGCACCTGCCAGTACTCAGGCTCCGGTAATGTAGGCACTGGCCCCATCACCATCGGGTCGTCGAACATGTGAAACGCGCCTTGGAAGCCAGCAGTGCGCAAGCTGTGCTCGATATCGTTGCCGCACCGCCAGTGCTGTACTGCGGTCTCGTCATCAGCAACGAAACCCGGGTGGCGCGCGGCGAAGGCCACTGCATCGGCGTGGGCCCTGAGCTTGGGCCAACTGGCGAAGCCGGCGTCGCGGGCTACCAGCCACTGGGTGTCAGCGAGACAGTAAGCGGGACCAGGCAAGCCGAGCGCGCAAAGTTGTGCGCGAGCTTCGCTGGCCTGGTTATCTTTCAACGCCGTCAACAAGCGCTTGGCGCGTTTACGCAAGGTGGGTAGATCGAGGCGGCCGTGATGGCGGGAAGTATTAATGGCGGGCATGCCAACTCCTTGTCTGGCTCGGTCCGCCCGCAAGCCGGGAGTTGGAAAAAGAAAATAAGTAAAACGAGCCTGGGTTGCCCCTTCGCGCGGACCGCGGGCGCAGCGAACGCCTAAGACCGGACTCTAGCGTTAAGCGCGGAGTGAGGCAACGCTCGCCCACAAAAAACTCCGTTGGTGCGTATGGCGGAACAAGGGTAAGTGAACGGGTATTACGCCTTGCCGGTGGATACCCAGTTGTGCGGCAGCAGCTCGGCCAGAGCGCTGGCCTTCTGCGTCGGCAGCCGTGTCAGCACAACAACATCAATACATCATCACCAAAAACACATCCTCGCCAATTTTTGTGCCAATGGTATCCGTCAGGCCAAGTCATCGTAAGCGTCCCGTAATCACAACTTGCCGCATCGCGCCCAGCGGACGCTACACACCGTCCAGTAGGCGTTTGGCGAGCATCGATACGGCTTGGACCGGCGAAGTCAGGGCCGTGTCTATCGTAAACGGTGCTTCAGCCCACGCTTCATATTCGTGATCCAACACAGATTGCCAGGTTGGAGGAGTCAGCCCCGAAATATCACCCAGCCTTGTCTCTACACGACGCTGATGTTCATTTTTGTCCGAGCAAATCACTTCAATATTCATCAACCGAACACCAGCCCTTGAGGCGATTTCGCTCCAGGCCAATCGGCTTTCGATCACTGGATTTACACCGTCAACGATGACGGTACGTCCTAGATCAAGATTACTCAGCGCAAGCTCATTAGCGACCATGTAACCACTGCGCCCTACATCTCGAGCAAGTGCGCCGGAGTTTCGTATCGCTTGCTCAATAGTATCGATCCGCAGGTAGAGGCCGCCTATCGTATCGACCAGCCCTTTGGCAATAGTGGTTTTTCCGGTGCCAGGAAGACCGCTGAATACGATAAGCATTATCTGTCCTTTACTATGAGTTAACTCAATACTGACCTTGGCCAGTTATGCGGCAGTTGCCCAATCTCACTCATCCGCTGCTCATTCGGCCCCGTAGGGCTCGAGCTTCTTGTAATGAGGTGTAATTGTCTCTGTCTATCGCTCAGCATAGGATGATCCCAAGAAGGAGCGGTCCGACGTTTAGCACAGCGCATCAAACGTTTAGACATCTTACAGGCAAAAAAAGCCACTCATCTGAGTGGCTTTTTTCTGAACCTTGGAGCGGGAAACGAGTCATGCATTATATCGCTAACTCATTGATTCACAGCCACTTTTTTCGATGCCATGATTAGCGAAGGCCTGAACTGCAGCCTTGTTTTTCGATCCCGGCAACAGCTTCTTCCAAAGACTTCCATCAATGTTCAAGGACAGCCATCCACACATCGCACAGAACACAGCCCCAAGCACACCGAGCGAAATCCAGCAAATCATTTACCATGCCCGTAGAGTGGCTGACACTTGCGCAGATTTGGGTAGCTAACGTCCTTTCTCGATCCTCAAGATTCTCGGCCTGACGAAGTAGATTCCCGACATAAGCACGGCGCCTAGGGAGAGCGAAGGTCGTGGCCCATAGCCCCCCAGACTGTCTTTCGGGTAGTTTAAACAGCCCGGCCATACGTCGCGATCGATTCCACCAGCGCTTGGTCTATAGCCTCGTTGAATCGAATCATGTCTATTCGCGCCCCCTTCTTCAAATACAGGTCTCAGGAGTTGCGATGTCGCTACTGTCAATATTGTCCAGAAGCAAAGACCTGGAAATGATCCAAGCCTTGTTACGCATGGCGGTCGTGGCAACATGCACACTTTATACGCTGATAGCGTATGCGCTGGGCAGTATGTCCGAAACCAGAATGTGGGGCATTTTAACGTATTGCGTATTCTTCGCAATTTTAGGCATTGGATTGATTGTGCGCATTGCTAAGCGGCCGGGCGTGTCCACGCGTCGCAGGTTGTTCGCGCTCGTGTTCGACAACCTCGCTGGCATCATCTCTATTACGGTGGGAGGTGAACCGATGCTGCCAGTGTACTCGGTGATGCTGAGCATGACAGTCGGTTACGGGATGCGTTACGGTCGTACCTACCTGTTGCTGGCGACCGGTTTCGCGCTGGCTTCGCTGGCGCTGATCATCAGTTTTACACCCTTTTTGCAAGAGCATTTCGCGGTGGCGCTTCTGATGATACTGACGATGCTGGTATTGCCAATATTTGTGTATTTCCTACTCTCACGTCTGCAAGTCGCCCTGCAGGAAACACAGATTGCCAACGAGGAAAAATCGCGTTTTTTAGCCCAGGCTAGCCATGACTTACGACAACCTATCCACTCCATCAGTCTATTTACAGCTTGCCTGCGTGACGCAACGCTGGGTCCTGACGAACGCCGTTTGGTGGATAACATTGATCGCGCGTTAAGCGCGGTAGAGCAGTTGTTCCGCTCATTATTGGATATGTATACGCTCAATCAGGGGGGGTTAACACCGCGCCTGAAAACTGTAGAAGTGGACGCATTGCTGAACAGCCTGGCCAGCCATAACGACGAAGCGGCGAATTGGGCAGGAGTTGAAATACGCATACGTCCCTGCCATCGATACGTTCAAAGCGATCCAGCACTGATGCGTACACTGTTACAAAATCTGATATCCAATGCTTTCAAATACGCCCCTGGCAAACCCATGCTGATTGGGTGCAGGCAACACAAGGGAAAATTGAGCATTGGTGTCTACGATATGGGCCGCGGCATCTCGGCAGAGCATCTGCCGCAATTGGGCAAGGAGTTTTACCGGATCCGCGAAGAGCGTGATCAAGACATCGAAGGGGTCGGCTTGGGGTTGAGTATTGTTAATCGAATCGCAGGACTCTTGAAGCTTGAAGTTAAGATCAACTCACGCTTGGGACGAGGCACCGCGGTAATCATCAGTGGTTTTCAAGCCGTTGCTGCCCCTCCCACTACGCCTAAACTGGATATTGATTGGAATAAACACCTGCTCGGCGGGTTGCGCGTACTGCTGATCGAAGATAACGACAACGTGTTGCAAGCCACTGCCATGTTGCTGAGTAAATGGGGATGTGAGGTACAGACTGCGTCAGCCATCCCACAAACTCGCGTCGACTGCGACCTGGTAATAACCGACTTCGACCTTGATCGCAGCGCCACTGGCGCCGATTGCATTGCATACCTGAACGAACTCAACGGGCGCCGGATACCGGCTATCGTGATGACCGGCCATGAGATCCAGCATGTACAGAAATCGCTGAACGACCCACAAATTCCGGTGCTCGCCAAGCCGGTACGACCAGCCGAACTACGCTCACTCCTGTTGAGCTTCAAGGTGCGTTCGATGCAGCAATAATCAGGCATTCGCCCTGTCCTTCGCTCCGAAGGCGGCGGTGGCATCTGCGGCGTTCCTCTCATCAGTCCCCCGCCACCTACATGACGGCTGGGTTCCGGAAGTCACAAGGCTCTGCACCAAAGCCACCAGCAGCGACCCGACCGCCAGCGGCAGCGTTTGCCGGCGTAGCGCATGCATCAGCAGCAGCACCGAATCCAGGCATCTTTGGAATACTTGGCTCGCGCGCATGGTCTGCGATCCTCATCGGTATGGTAACCGCGAAGATCGCGCCATGCGCGCGCTTTTGCAAACCAAGGCCGCTGCAAACTGTTGATTGCTAAGAACTAAAGTCGAGATAACCTCAAGAGCAGAGTGTGCTTTCCTGCAGGCGAACATATAAAAGGGAGCGGGATCGGGGACACGCTGCCCCGATTGTCCAGGCTGATGGACAGCAGCTTGCCTGCCTTCAGCTCGCGCCTTACGTCGTGAAGATCACGAAGATGTGGCGCAAATTGGGGGCGTGGTTCTGGCTCGTCGGTGTAGGTGCCGAGCGGGCCGTCCGGGTGAGGTGACAACCTCCATCTTTGCTGCCAACGCCTTGTCGGCTGGCAGATTAAGAATATTGTGTGGACCGTGAAGCTCGAACAAGCCGCGTTCCGACAACACTTGTAATAACTCACTGCGGCCGTACGCAGCTTGCTCAATGACGTGATGTCCTGGAAGACAGGTGTCGGACATAACAATACTCCTACGGAGAAATGCTTCAAAACGATGGGGAAATCAGATCTCCGCAGCGTCACGTAGCCGAACACCCTCGAGGTTTGTAGCCCTTAGCGCATCTGCAAGCACCCGGTCGCAAATCGCATCTAGTCCAATTCGCGGTTGCCGAAAAACATGTGCGTCACCAACAATATCTTGTCTAAAAACGAGGCTGGCGCCACCGGCCACGCTGTAGAACTTGAGATCCTCTTCGCTTTGATGATCCCGCTCGTATTCAATTTTTACCTTTGAATCATCCTCATCGATCGCGTCAAGCGAACGTAATACCCCGCAAAGATAATATTGCGATCCTGTTGAACCATCGGCGAGCGTAAAGTTGCAGGGAGCAAAGGCAAATCCCTGTGAATCAACGGACTCAAATACATGTTTCAACGCGTCGGAGACGATCCATTTACCCGCCACCTTTTCAAAATCTCTTGGCATCCCGCCCAGTTCCGGTACATGGATCAGGTGGGGTTTTTCCGGGTATTGGCCAGGATTGCCGTTGGGAGGCTCGATCATTAAGGTTGCGGGAAGCCTAAGCTGCTTCTTGTTAGCAATCTCTAAGCCAGCCTGTTTGCCATTGCCCCAAAAGCTTGGCTCAAGGACAAAAAATTTCCCCTTCATGAGATATGCCTACAGTCGTGATGGGAATAGCAGTCTGCTCATTCATCTGGGCTTCCATTGTGGACGCGGTTGCACTAGACATTTCAGCTGATGCTTTCGGTCGATGCTATTCTAGCCAGCAACGGGCTCAGGTTCACTTAGCAGTAGCCGTGATGGGCTTGCGTAACCGATGAGGCGCCTAATGCAGGGCAATTGGTGAAGCTTTGTGCGCGACGGATGCAGATCGAGCTGGCTTTCCGCGACCTCAAGTCGCATCGCCACGGTCAAGCTGTGGAGGACAGCCTCACCCGGCAAGGCGCGCGCCCGCAGGTTCTACTGCTGGTGAGCACCTTGGCCAGCTTCGTCAGCGGTCTTTTGTCAAATGGAGATGGCTGCATGATAACGTAGGGAATCTTAGATCCTTACACAGTTTAGAAACGCTCACCCAGCACTTTGACGGCCGTCGAAATGACCAGCAACACTGCGCGGCCATCAGAGATCCTA
This sequence comes from Pseudomonas sp. NFIX10, assembly GCF_900111955.1. NCBI lineage: Bacteria > Pseudomonadati > Pseudomonadota > Gammaproteobacteria > Pseudomonadales > Pseudomonadaceae > Pseudomonas > Pseudomonas sp. NFIX10. Next base: position 53,753 of record NZ_FOKH01000006.1, read on the forward strand.
GGTGGATGACGGAATTTCCCTTTTCAACCTAGGGTGTTTCTGCGCCCAGCAAAATAGTACAAGTGTACTATTTTTCAGGCTGAGGACGGGGCGTATAAAGGTTCATCAAATGACTGATCTAACAGCCTGAATCTACTTGCGAGTTTTAACATCGCAAGATGAAAGTGGAATTTTCCATTCAGGTTAACAACTTGAAAACCAAGAATAACTCGGCGCTACGACAAGCCTGTCGCGCGGTAGATATTGATTAACGGAGTCAGGGTATGAAGTTATTGGGTGTCGTCTTGTTGGGGCTCATGCTCTCCGGATGCTCTAACCAGCGTTATCAGACAGTTGAGGATGTACAGGCTTCATGGGTAGGATCCTCGGCAGATGATTTGGTCATGTCATGGGGGACGCCAAAAAACAGCTATAAAATGGAGGACGGTTCCACGATGCTTTCTTATGAGTACCTGAGGCTTGCAGGCGCCGGTGGATATAACCCAAGGTATGTCTGGTGCGTTCAAAGGTTCCTTGTCGAGGGTGGCGTCATCACGCGGTGGGGCTTGTCCAACGGCTGTCCGGTAAGACCTGAAAATGCCAAGTTTATTCCTAACACTCCCGTTCCCAAACCTACACTGTAATCGTGTTCGCCTGCGCTTACCCAATGCCCCGCTGAGAAAAGACAGGTCGCCATCGCTAATCTCGCCACCGAACCAGAGTGAATGGTCTGTCTGTTTTCAACGCGGGCAGTGCTTCGCGTCAGGACCTTGTTGGAGTTCCAATCGCCTGCCGTATCTCCCGCACATCACGGGCAGGCAGTGATCGCCACCGTCGCCCCGGTTAATCTCGTGGCCTGGTCCAGTTCAGCGTTTTTCCGGTCTTTCATGAGCAACCCTGTCGTTAGCTGGCGGTGATACGCGGTCCTGCTTCGGATAGGCTTAAAGATGAAGCATGGAAGACTCAGACAACAAGTCCCTGCTGTTCAAATTCGGCCTTTGCAGCTGCTTTGTGATAAGCCGGATGCCTTGCAGTTTCAGATTTATTTCCCCTGATGAGCTTTGCCAAACTGGATCTCGAGTGGAGCTGGGGGCGTGTTGCCCAGGCTTCCTTCCCGCTGCACACTCACCTGATAATGACCGGTCTCAAGTTCTCTATTAACCAGGTCGGCATCTAGACAGTTGCTTTCCCACGAGTTTAATGCATTAAATCAAACATTATTGTCGGCAAATCTTCAAAACAACAGCTTCAGGAAAAATTCGGTGATCCCACATCGGCGCGTGATAACTAGGTAATAGCAAATATTCAAAACTGGGCAAGCTCGCGGACATGGCTTATAAATACATCCGCCGATATGGGGCGGGAGATTCTGCAAGCACCATCATGGGTGGTCAAAATAAAGTAGGCGACGCTCAAAAAATTGCGAACGATGCTGGCACACTTTCCGGCAGTAATACCCCGGGTCAAAAAATTCAAAATCACCGAGATACGTATCGTATTTCAACGGTGATGTCTTGCGCGACTTCAGAACCTATTGATCAATGACCGATGCTTTTTCATGCACTGAAAAAAGCATCGGTTCCAGGTATCAGGAACTACTGGCTCCTATCAGAAGCGGTGGGTAGCCCCTACCCCAAACAAGTTAGCGTTGCTTTGATAAGTCGCACTGTAGCTCGCCAACGCATTGGAGCGACTGACATCAACGCTTTCTTCCTTGAGATAGGAAAAAGCCAGATCAATCGTTAATTGCGGCGTCACGTTATAACCGACACCGACGCTGAATATCTGCCGATCACCCGTCGGCGTGCGTGGCGAACGATTGGTGTTGCTGGTCGGCGATTGATCGAACGTCAAACCAGCGCGCACTACCCATTGCCGATTCAACTGGTACGCAGTGCCTATGGCATAAGCCCAGGTGTCATGCCAGTTCAGCCCTTCCTGAATGGAGCCAGTCAAAGCGGAAGCCAACACACCACCTTGCGCTGCAGAGATGGGTTGATTGCGCAGACTCAGGTCTTGCATGCTGCTCCAGCCCGTCCAGGTCGCGCTCGCGAAGAGCTTCCAGGCGTCTGTAACTTCCTGGGTAACCGAGAAATCGTAGGACTCAGGAGTGGTCACTTTCAGCGTGCAGTCATAGCGGTTACTGGCCAGTATCTGCGGGGGCGTTCCTGCACCGGTGGCTACCTGAGTGTGGCAGTCCACCTTGTAATCCACTTTTGAGTGGTAGGTCAGCCCGACCCGGGTGGTATCGGTGGCATTGAACAATACGCCCAGATTGAAACCTACCGCAGTGTCGTCACCTTTGACCTTGACGTTGGTGTCAGGAATGGCCGGATTCAGTGTGACGTCTGACTCAAGCGTGCCGGCAATGCGGTTGAAGGTAGGCCCGAAGCCAATCGACAATCTGTCGTTGAAGGCATAACTGATGGTGGGCTGCAGCGTGATGACCTTGATGTCACTTTTGCTGGCAAACATCCTCCCCTGAAAGCCGTTTTCGTAATCAGTCGAAAGGCCAAATGGCGCATAGACCCCAAAACCAAAGGACCAATGCTCATCAAGCTTTTGCGTATAGAAGCCGAATGGCACCGTGCTGAACGGCACCATATCGCCGTCATTGCTGCCAGTGGAACGACCGCTGAAGTTGCTGATGTCCGTAGAGGCGTCGATAAACGTAGCGCCCGCGGTAATCTGTGTGCCCTCCAAGCGCGCCATGCCTGCCGGATTCCCGTACACGGTACCAGCGTCATTGGCGGCAGATGCACGCCCCGCCTGTCCACTGCCCATGGAACTGATGCTTTGTTCGGTTCGGGCGAAGCCGCCAGCAAGAACTTGAGTCGATACGATTGCAACGGCGAGGCCAAGGGTTGTCTTGAGCATGATCATTTCTTTCTTCAGAATCCGTTATTGAAAAGCGCCGGAAAGACCATCAATAAAGCCTTCATGTCCAACATGAATCGGCGCGAGGCCGAGGCGAGTCCGTTCACGCAACAAATCCGATAAATCAAGCGCGCAGTTTTATAGCAAGTTATTGCACGCTGGTGACGATTTTTATCGTTTCGTTAGTCGCGTCCGGCAATCCACCATGGGCAGGAAAAATTTTTATAAGCCGCCCGCGTATTGCCCGTCGGACGCAAACCAACTCTCGATGACGGCCAGATTTCGCCCGTCTTTGCTGTTAGCGAGTGGCGCTCCACCGAGCACCGCAAGGCCGCGATAGCGGTGTATCAGACAGATCGCCATCACTGCCTCGCGGTGCTCGTGAACTACGGAAAAGCATTCCAAACTCAATAGTTTTAGTTTGTTGATGAGAGCGGCCCAGATATCGATGGCACCGCGCTGTCTCGCGGCAAACATGGGATCTGTAGGAGCTGCTGAAGGCTGTGATCGCGGTGGATCAGGAGAAATGCCTCGCAGCCTTCGGCAGCGCCTACAGCAAATGCTTTTCAACCCATTAGTTTGCATGTTATTTGATAGGGGCGAAGAGAGCTGATTGAACACAGTGATTCAGCCCTGAAACTGACTGGCAAGTAATCTTAGTTGCCCCCCCACTTATGCAATGTTCCAGTGTTTCCCATCTCCATGAAACCAAAGCCTATGGTTTCGCAAGCTGAGGAAGACCTGTTTACTCGCGGAAAAGCGTTTAGTTCTGTGCGATTCGGATGTGTGAACTCAGCCGGGTTTTCTATTGGCTTTTTAAACGAATAGCACTTACCTGACTGAGCGTGCTGTCCTTACTGAACGCGAAGGTCATAACCACGGAACTGGCATCAGGGTCGACTATAGCCCGCCCCCGGTTAGCCCGAACCACAAATCTATCGGGCAGATCCTCAACAATCGTCCATGTTCTTAGTGGCGTGAATGACTGGATTAGCGTAGCCCTTCGGGTATTCAGCGGAAAATATCGGGTGACCATATCGCTGACATCGATTTGCTCAAACCCGACAGGCTTTCTCGACGCGTAAATCTCGTCAAGCATGGTGTTCAGATCTGCAGACGCGCCCCATGGAAAGCCGGGATCTGTCAGGCATTGTTTCAACCACTGCTCATCGCCCTCTTCGGCCCAGAGTTCGACGTCCAGACTGGTCAGCGTTTGTTTACCAATCTGGTCATAGATACGTTGCGTGTCTGCATCCGGATTCCCGGACCTGGCATCCAGCCAGAACTGCCTTCAGCGCAGTCCTTGATACCGGGCTTGCACGTCGCAATCAGCTTCGGCTTACCGTCAATGATGTCTGCAACAGCACGAGTCTGATACAGCTCCCCGCTGGCCCAATCTTGGGAAAGACTGCAGACCCGATTGTTATTCTGATGAAGGCGGGTTCCGAAACACCCGTAGGCATAGGCATCCGCCTGTGGCACAAATTCACATGCAACGTTACTTCCGGCGAACCGGCCGCCGGTAAATCCTGCATCAAACGTGCGTTGATCAATGGCTCGCTGAACCAACTCAGGTTTCGCTGATGGCTGATCTGAAATCCGGCCCAGTTGCCGGGTACGCTCTTGAATAGCTTTCAGCACGATATTGCTCTGTGCCTGCAGGGTATATGGCTCACCTGTCCGCTCATTAACACTGTCACGCAGTTCGCCCAGCCCCTGATCTCTTGCCGCAATCCAGCGCCTCTGGCTCGCACTCAGCATGCTGCGAATCCCGTCATCATCGGTGCTCTTCAGGATCGCTATATATGCTTTACCCATTGCCGCGTCAGCAGTGAACAGGCGATGGTCGTAGCATATCAAATGCTCTGTTTCGGCTGATGCCTTACCACAATCCATGGAGCGCGCCAGAGTATGCTGCGATGAGAAAGCCAGCAAAAGAACTGCAACCGCGGGGTACTTCATTAAGGGGATCCTTGGTAATTCTTGAATACAATTCCCGAGCCTGACGTTTCCTTGGACACTGTTGAGCGGATTTACAGACAGCCCTCTTCCCTATAGCTGCCGTCAATGTAAGCCAACGTATCACCCGGCCCAGGCTGCCATCGGACCTGGGCAGTCACCCTGCATGGCATCCATCCCTCTCGTCGCACAGCACCGTAATAACCGGCACCCTCAAACCACGTGGGCTTGAAACCTTCCTTGTTGAGTTCGCGAATGAAATCACCCGCGGGCATACCCAGAGGAAAACGAGCGCGCAGCCGGCTTTCGAATTCCGCAGATGCGCCGTTCCATGAAGTGGGTAATCCATCGGTTAGAAAAGATGGCGAACGCACCGTATCCCACAGCAGGACAATGACAACTCCGATGACTATCCCTGAACCGTATAGAGCTGCATGTCGAAAAAACTTCTAACGTTCAGTGCAGGCACTAGTCCCATGGATAACCCCTTTATGGATTCTGATCGTGCTCGCCTGTCATGACTCGCGTTTAGTGGTCGACTTCGAAAGGTGTAGTCAATGACGGCAATTAATTCATTCATGCCAAGCTGTTTTAAATAGCACATATGTGCTATTTGTTCAGGTGCGCGCTCGTTATAGCCTTTAACAATGCCCCTCATGCGCATCGCTGATCTATTAGTTATCTATGGAAGGATGTTTTATGCACCATCGCTTGCTGACTACTCTGGCTATTGCTGTAAGTGCGATCACTGCTTTCCAGGCTCAGGCGAGTGATGATGACTCCTGCGCACCGATCTGGTCGGTCAACAAGAATCAATTCAGCGTTTGCAGTAATTTACCTTTTCTCAGCCCCAGTAATGACAGCACCGTCAACTTGCGCCTGTTATTGGCCGATTCCGGCAAGCTGCCGCTGACGCCTGCGCCCCTGAGCAAAGATGACATCGCGGAAGGTTATGGTGAGGTGCCTTTCGCCTACTATCGCCTTCAACCCGCTTCAGACGCTGTGGACGCGAAATCTCCCGACAGCGTAAAAGGCCAGCGCCTTGATGCATTGCTGACAAGCCTGGGAATAAAGCGCGAGCAGGCAGAGGTCGCCAGCTCGACACTGGTCGACGGTGAAGGTAGTCGCTGCCGAAGCAACAATGAACAGACAGCTGAAAACTTTATTCAGGCGCTGCTCAACACAGCGGATTTATCTCCTGCTGAACGCTCTGCACTGGGCGCGAGTCGGTTACGCATGCTTTCGGCTTGCAACTGGGAGCGAGACCAAGTTAAAAGTATGCTGCCCGGGGATCTGCAGTCCACTTCAGGCAAGTCTTTTGCCACCTATCTGGAGGCTGCGGGGAATTTTTACAGTGGTCGCTTCCTTGAAGCCACCTATGGCTTTACGTCACTTGCAGATAATCCCAATCCCTGGCTGAAAGACACATCGCTGTACATGATCGGCCGTAGTGAATTGAACCTGGCTCAGGAGAAGGCCTTTGAGTACGGCGAGTTGAAGCCTGACCGGGTCGATAAAGCGGCTGCCCAACGCGCCGAGGAGGCCTTCGACAAGTACCTTGAAATCCTCCCGTCGGGCGCGTATTCCGCCACCGCCACCGGGCTGCTGCGCCGTGTCCACTGGCTGTTACAGGACACCAACAAGCTCGCTGCCGAGTACGAGGCGCTTTTTGCCGACATCGACAAAGTCACTCAAACAGACAGCGCCACCTACAATGCGCTGATCCGCGAACTGGATCTGAAGCTGATCACCCCCAATAAAACGCCTGTCAGTTCGCCATTGATTACGGCGGTCAATGACCTGATGTGGATGCGGGTGGGGATATCGAATACGCTGACTGAACCGGCGCTGCTTCAGCAGAAGGATATTTTTGCTCAACAGCCCGCACTGTTCAGCTACCTGCAAGCAGCGGTCGCCTTCTATACCGAAAAAAATCCGAATCGCGCGCTGCAATTGTTGCCGTCCGAGGTGCCCGACAGGCTTGACTATGTCGCGTTCAGCCAGCAAATGTTGCGGGGACTGGCGCTTGAAGCTATCAAGGATGACAAGACGGCACAGCAACTCTGGCTGAACTTGTTGAGCAAGGCCCAATTGCCTTTGCAGCAAGAGCAACTGCAACTCGTGTTGGCGATGAACTATGAGCGCAACGGTCAGGTAGCAGATGCATTCCTCGCAGACTCACCGATCAAGAACGAGAAAGTGCGGTATATCCTGCTCGACAAATCGGCCAACGCAGACCTGCTGCGTCAACAGGTTACCCAGGGGATCAGCAAAACTGAACGCGATACCGCCCTCTTCCTATTGCTCTATAAACAATTGGTTCACGGTCAGTTTGCAGCGTTTGCCAAGGACCTGAAACAACTGCCTGATCAGGTGCCTGACACCAAACTCAGTTACAGCCTCGGTTATCAATATGATCAGGGGCATTCACTGGCACTGTTCAAGTGGAACGGTGAAAAGGCGGAGTCCGGTTACCGTTGCCCAAGCATTGCCGAAACTACGGCGGCACTGGACAAAAACCCGGGTGACTCCCAAGGTTTGATTTGCATGGGCGAGTTCATGTTGCGTAACCATCTAGACGACTCGCCACTGAATGAAAAGCTGACTGATGGCGTGCTGGGCAGCGGACCGTCGGGTTTCCCGGGCGAGCCGTTCTCGCGACATACCGCTTACGTCACGGTCATCAACGATCCAGAGGCCACCCACACAGACGTCGCTTATGCGCTTTACCGCGGCATCAATTGTTATGGGCCAAACGGTATCAATAGCTGTGGCGGAGAGGATGTAGAACCCAAAGTCCGTAAATTCTGGTTCCAGGACCTCAAGAAGGAATTTGCTGATACTCATTGGGCGAAATCCCAACAGTATTACTGGTAAATGCGAACGCTATTATGGCTGCCACTGGTCAGCCTGCTGCATGTTGCTACGGCATCTGCCGCAGTTAAGGCCGACGACTATGATGCGTTCTGGCTATGGGGGGGCGTGTCATCGCAAGACGTGCTCGCCAAGGCCAAAACGCTGTATGTGCTGCAAGGACAAATCAGCAGTTCACGCAGTGAGCACCATCAACGCTCGAATTTTGTCGCTCAGGGCATGGCAGTCTCCAGGCTGCCTCAGGACGAACTCTGGATTGTTTATCGTGCACATACCTTGCACTGGCCGGAATCTGTCTACACGCAGTTGCTCGGGCAACTCAATCGATGGCAGCAGGCCGGTAATAACGTTGTCGGCATCCAGATCGATTTTGACGCTCGTACGCGCTACCTCAACGAATATGTGGATTTCTTGCGCGATCTACGCCAGCGCCTTCCCGACAACTATCGGCTGAGCATAACGGGCCTGATGGACTGGAGCAGTAACGCCGACGCTTCAGTCATCGGCGAGCTCAAAGGCGTGATCGATGAGGTAGTGGTTCAAACCTATCAGGGCAGACACAGCATTCCGGATTATAAAGCCTATCTGCCGCGCTTGAGTCGCCTGGGATTGCCTTTCAAAGTGGGACTGATTCAAGGAGGTGAATGGAACGCACCGGTTTATCTGGAGCGCAGCCAGGGCTTTTTGGGGTATGTGGTGTTTCTGCAAAACCCTCAGTAAGCGTATTCACTTCGTCAGACTCAGGAGCGCCGCTTCGCATACAAAGCAATATCCACCCATATCCCTGAAGCCCCTCGCACTGAATTGTCGCGAGTGTCTCAAACACGCCGGGCTAAGTGGCAAATACGAACGCTTTACAGCGGCTGTCCAAAACTACATAGACACCTCTGGTCCGCTGCACGCAAAAACAGGATTGCATCTGGACAGCCTGGCTCATTACTACGATGCGGCCAGCTGTGACGCGTTTATTCGCGGCGACAGGCAAATGCTCAGCCACGCGCTCCAGCAGGCCATCTTGGAAGCAAAGGAACCAACCCATTGACGATACTGGCTGTTGCAAGCAGTGCCTTGACGCGCTGGAGAAATCATTGGAATTTTATCGCTTCCTCATAAATTGCTAATAACCAACCTCTGCTATTGCGGCCGATAGCTGTGGCTTCACAGCCGACATTAGAAGCCGCCGACAGTGCAGCATTTAAGGATAACTACGGAGTATGACTACTGCATCCGCCTGGAGAACAACACCTCGTAAAGCCTTGGCAGGCTTCATGGTGCCACTTGTACTTCTCGTCCTGCCCATTTGCGCGCATGCTAGCGGACAACTGCCACCCAATATGATCGAAGACCGCACGTTGCCCAGCGCCTCCGCCTGCCGTGCTTTCCTTGAGGCAACCTGGCGAACCGATCAGCAAAAGGCCGATCCGCAGCCGTTGCCCGGTGATAACGGATCGAGGCAGACGTTGATCTACTCCGACGGTGTGGTCGCCATTGATGACAAACACCTGACTTACGACGTCGAGGAAGGTTGGCAATTCCGGCAGCTTCTGCGCGATATAAATCACATACGGACTTCCTACAGTTACGAAAGGCGAAGTTACAGGTGCGATGACGCTCACCTGACGGGCACGAGTATCAGTGGCTACGCACTGGAAGGCTATGAAGCACTACCTGACAACTGAACTGAACGATGACGAACTTACTTTATCTGGCGAGCGCACTTCAGGGGCTATTCCATTGACGATAGGGACTGTAGCAAACCGCTCCTCGACGAGCTGGAAAAATCGGATGCTGCACGTGGCGTTGATCACGACTGTCGCAACCTTTGCCTGGCAGCCTCCAGGCGTGTTCGCGGGTGTCGCAGCACCCGCGAACCTCTACGCCACTCAGAATGCCGACAACACCGAAGGCTCGCTCAATTTCGATGAACGAAAGCTGATCCAGGAAGGCTTGATCTGGGGCGGGCTTTACAATGGCTGGATTGATGGCCAGTTTGGCAAAGGCACTCGGGACGCCATTGCCACTGTTCAGCAGCAATACAAGATTCTATGTTTCTCTGCTGGCTCAACTCCCTGTGGGAGCGAATTTATTCGCGAAGGGGCCGATACATCCGCAGCCTTTGTATCGACTGAAATACCGCCTTCCCGAATGAATACGGTCCTACCGGATTGGGTTGCTTCACAGCGAGATATCAACCGAGCGCTCGTCAAAAACCAGCGGCAGCCCCAGCTCAAGCAAATGCCGGATGCCAGGCCCCAGCAAGTCTTGCGGGCTATCCAGCGGCGTGGCCGGGTATTGCTGGAAGCGTCGTCTGTTGGCACTGACCTGCTCCAGAATATGTCGGTCCTGGCGCAGGATGACCTTGAACGCCTGCCGCAATACGGCACGTTTCAGCACGGCGGGAATTTTGCCCCGCGCAGTCGCGATTCGCGTAAAGACCCGTAACTGACCATCTGCACACGGAGTCATCCAGGCGCTGACCAGCAGATTGAGGTGATCGTTGCCATCGCGGTACTCGATTTCCGAGAGCCCTGGCAGGCGAAAACGCCCCATGCTCTTGCCCCGCTCCCTCTCGAACAATCGCGAGATAAGCCCTGACTGTTTGCCCTCCTCGCTGTAAATCGCTTCGATACCGTCATCGAGCGGACGAACCCGGGTCGTGATGCGCTGGCGCTGCTTATCGTGACGAATCCAGCCCGCGTGAACAAAATGGGTGTGAAAACCGTCCAGGAAATTCTCCGCGGCGTCCTGCAATGAACACTGCACTTGATCCGTCATCCAGAACGTATCGAGTTTCTGCGCCTGCTCGGCCGGTGCGACAGGCGCCTCAACTGGACGCTGGTCACTCAGGCAGACCCACAACAGGCCGTGGGCTTCGCAGCAGGCCAAGCTGTTCAGCAATACTTTGCTGGAGGGAGACTGATCAGTGCCGGGTACTCGGGTGCAACGGCCGTCTGCGGCAAACCGCCAACCGTGATAAGGGCACTCGATGTGACCATCACGGACCTTGCCCTGACTCAATGGCGCAAAGCGATGGGGACAGCGGTCCGGCAATGCGGCGGCGCGTCCATCGTCGGCGCGGAACAGCACCAGTGGCATGTCGAGAGCCTGACAGGCCATCGGGGCTTTCTTCAGTTCGTGGCTCAGCGCTACCGGCCACCATTGAGCAAGGAGGTTCACAGTTTGAGTGTTCTTATGAGGGGCACAGCTATTCCATGCAGCAGAACGTTGAGCAATCGCCATATCCAGCGACGCCGCCAAGGCAAATGGGCTACCTTGATCAGGCTGTACTCGACCTGCGGTTGGCCCCCGCGTAAACGTTTGAAGCCTGCGGCACCGGAGCTGAAATTCAGTACGGTACGGCGCTCGGCGGCTTCCAGCAGGCAAAGACAGGTCAATTGCCGGTACAAGCCGGTTTTCTGTGGCAATCCAGTGTCGTATCCCAAAATCGGGGTGCTGATAGTAGCGTCATTGGCAAACCAGCCCAACGCGCCATCGATACGACCATCCGGGTTGCGCAGAACGCGTATCTCCAGCCAGCCTTCACGTTGACCACGCTGCATCCAGCAGGCGCTGTAATGCGGGTTGAGCCTGCAATACTTGTCCAGATACAGCAGGTTATACAGCTGCTCTACCCGCACAAAATCACTGTCACTCAGGGCGGAGCCAGGCACTACTTCGTAAGAACTGCGGCGCAACAGTGTGCGGTCGAGCCGGGTGTTGTGATGCCGGAAGAACGGCGCATCGGCGCCGCTCCGGCCGTCGAATACATACACTTGTCGACTAGGGATACTCAGGAAGCCCAGCCCTCGCAAACGCTGTCTCAGTTCACGGTTGCTGAACTCATTGATCGAGCGAAAGCACAGCGCGTGATCAGGAAATGTTCGCTGCAAAAAAGCACTGATCTGCGGCAGCTCGTTCAGATCCCAGTCAGCGGGATACAGATTGGTCGACAGCAGCCAGTTGTTGACCTGAACCAGCTTGTCGACTTTGGCTGCGCTCAACAAGGCATCGACGCCTTGGGTCAGGGCGCTGAGTGGTCGGGTCAGCCACGAGTGGCCAATGCGGTTGAGTTCTTCTCGAGCGTAACCGCTGTAGGCGGTACGGGGCGACACCACATAGCAGTTGTCTTCAGGGTCGTGTCCGTCATTGATGCTCACCGCAAGCTGCTGCGTACCGGTGTCCAGCAGCGCCATCCGTGTGCTGACATTGGCGATCAGACCTGCCTCGCTCCAGCCGCGGACGTATTGCCGGGCTGCACTGTCGTTGGGGGTAACCGACTCCTGAAGGAGTTGCTCCTGAAACAACAGCTTCATTGGGGCTGCTCCCCTAATGCCTGCCCGTTCCATTCGATGTCGGCTGTGGATGCGGCCAGCAATCCGCAGCGGCGGGAGGCCGCACGGTAGATGATCTCCCCAAGGCTCAGCCATTGGGCAGCCAGCGGCAGGACATCACCTTGCTGAACGATCACGTCGCGGGCCAGCCGGTAATCGCGCCAGAACGCCGCACTCAACGCACGTGAGGGCGCAGCCAGCAAAAGCATCGCCAGTGCGATCATTCGCGGTTCCTGGGTAGGCTCAATCACGCCGCTGGATGCTTCACCAAGGCTGTTCACCAGCGCCTGACGCTGATTGTCGAACAGGTGTACGCCACTGGTGGCCCGCGGGTTGCACTCCAGCACATGGAAACGGCCTGCTTGATCTTCGATAAAGTCAAAGCCGACCTGCCCGGTATAGCCGGTTTCACGGCCGAACTGCTCCAGGAATCGACGCACAGGTTCGGGCGTCGCAGGCGCAAAATAGATCCCCGAACCCCGGCCTACTCGGTAGCGCGGTTGGTAAACGCTATGAGCGCGCAACTGGCCATCGATCAATACGCTGAAGCTGCAAAACTCCAGCCCCTGGATAAACCGCTGCGCAACCCAGGGCGCCTCATCACTAGGCTGAACCTTGCTCAACTGCCTCGCGTCGGGCTGAATCAGGGTTTGCGAGGCGAAACGCGAGTAAGCCGGTTTGAGCACCCACTGGGTAGTCTCCGTGCTGAGCGCCAGGACGGCCTGGTGATCCGTCAACAGCCGGGTTTCGGGTGTCGATAACGTCCAGCCCTGAATCGTGGCCGCGAATTGCTCCTTGTGATGCAGTCGGTGCAGCAGCGCAAAGTCATTGGTCAGCACCCGGCACAATGGCCTGAGGCGCTCCAGACCATAAGCCAGATAGAACACTTCTTCGCAGGTTGGCAGCAATAGGTCAATGCGTTGTGCCTTGATCACGCTGGCCAGTGCTTCTATCCAGACTGTGGGAGAGAGTCTGGGCTCAGGTAAACGAACGAAGTCGTGCACTGAACGACTGAAACGGCTTAGCGGTTGCCCCAGCGAGTCACCCACGCTTACGGTCCAGCCAGCCTCGTTGAAGGCCCTCGCCCACTCCAGACATGCCGGTGCACGAGCCCCCAGAATCAGTACGCGCATGGCAGCCCCTCAGGCAATTGCAGTAGTTTCAAACGTCGGCGTTTGACGTGCGGGGGCGGCGCTTGCCAGTGACCGAAGCTGAACTCCGGTGAACGTACGCCCTGTCCGGCACATAACTGGTGAAGGTTTTCGCTGATAGCCTGGCACAGCGCGTCATTATCGCGGCTGGCCTGCACGTTGATCCGCCAGTTCAGATTCGTCTGATGGATTTCATATTCCTGCAGCGTAGCGCCATGCATCAACAAGGTCCGGCGCACGACATCCGGATACAGCGGGCGCAACTGACGCCCCGCCAAATCAGGCAGCCAGAGGATGTCATCGGCACGCCCCTCGATAGCGGCAATCGCCCGTTCGACCCGCCCGCAAGCGCAATCGGCCTCGCTGACGCGCAACACGTCGTTGAGGCGATACCGCACGATCATCTGCGTGCGTCTGGAGAAGTCGGTAATGATCGGCTGGAAACGGGTGTGTTCGGCGTCGAGCCACTCCGGCTCAATGTGCAGATGGCTTTCATTGAGGTGCAAAGTCCCCTGCTCGCAGGTGTAGCCGAGAAAGCCTTCGCTGGCCTGATAAATCTGCTGCGGCATCACCCCGAAGGCTTTGAGCACGGCATCTGTATCCATGCTTTCAAGCACCTCTGCCACCGACAGAATATGCGTCGGTCGTATCGACAAACGCCCATTCAATGAGGCTTCAGCCAGACCCCGCAACACGGTAGCCGGGCCCACCAGCACATCGGGATTCTGCGCCTGCAGACGTTTCAGTGATGCATCGAGCCCAAGCGTCAGGTCGTGAAAGGCGAAGTCGATACGGCGACTGCTCAGTGTGGTGTACAAGCGGCTGTTGGCACGCAGAAAAAAAGCGATCCGCAGTGGCGCTTGCCAGAAGCACAGCAGACGAGGAAGGAAACGGCCCGGCAAGGTACGCCCCAGAAGAATCCCTGCCCAACGCTGGCGCTCAAGGGAGCTGACCAGAAACACCCCCTGACTACCGGAAGTGCCACTTGAAAGCCCCACGGTTATATCGTCCAGCGTGGGGCTGAAATCGCGGGATTCCTCTGCCCCGCGCGCGACTGGCAAAACCTGATCCAGACTAAGACCGCGAGTGTTGAACGCAGCAAAGTCGTTCATCATTGTCGCTTTGTCCATCAGCGGAAAGTCCGCCAAGCGGGTGAATCGATGGTCTTTGAAGCGCTTGGCTGTCGGCACCACGTCTTGCAAAAAACGCTTTAACTGGTGAGCCTGCCACGCCTCCAGTTGCTTTCGGCGATTGAACCGCAAGCGATAGCGACTGTTGAGAAAACTCAATGCGCTGCGCAGCTTGCCGATCAAGCGTTCATTGCTCATTGCTGAACGCCTCCCAGGCGTGGGTGCAGTGCGAAGGCAGCACCGCCACAGCGGATTCTCGCCGGATCAGCTTGCCAAGGCTGGCATAGGTCTGTCGGTATTGTCCGGCGTCGTGACCGGCAAACCACAGCGCGGGTGCGGCCGGTAGTCGCTCTGCGCGGCAAGCCGGCACGGACCAGCAGGCATCGGCCACCAGAAACACCGGACGCCCCTGCGCATCAGGGATAAACAGACCCAGTTGGCCATGGCTGTGTCCCGGTAGCGGCACACCAATCAGGCTCCCATCACCCAGCAGGTCGAGGCCATGGGCGAAGGGGGCCATCCATTCCGGCAATGTTGCTCGCCTGCAATGATCGGCGAGGCTCAGCCGACTGGCGAAATCGTCCGGCAACAAGCCAGGCAAATGACCGCCAAGGGTGGCCCGCCAACGCGAGCCGCGCAGGCTCTCAATGTGCTGCCGGTCAGCATCAAGGGCAATGAATGAAGCCTGATTGAAGTCTCGCAACCCGGCGACATGGTCGCCGTGAAAATGCGAAATGATCACTGTGCGGATATCCTCCGGCTGAATGCCGAAGCCCTTCAGTTGAGCGAGCAGTTGCTCCTGCACCGGCAATTGCACAGGCGCCGCTGTGCGATACAAACGCTCTGGCAGGGCCTGGGTGGCCTTGAAGAAATGTTCAGCGTAGCCCGTGTCGTACAGGATCCAGCCGACGTCGGGATGACGAATCAGCCCGCACAGTGACGGGAAACGCGTCGGAGCCCAACGGGCGCTGCGATCTGCCATGCATGCCAGGTGTCGGCACCAACCGGCATGCAAAACGTTGAGGCTGACCGTCCGGCTCATTGTTTAAAGTCCTGCTGCGCAAGCCACCACCGAGCGTGTTGGCGGATACCCTCCTCCTGAGTGATCACCGTGCCGTAACCCAGCTCGTTGCGTATCGCGTCCAGATTCAGGGTCTGGCTGAATGCAAGCACTCCGGCGCCATAGCGAGTCAGTAAAGGTTCGCCACTGTGACGCAGTCGGGCGCTGGTTTCGAATGCCAGCGCCACGGCATCCACCAGCCGCCATGGCAGGCGTCGGGTGCGCAAGGTCAGCTGAAATTGTTCGGCAATGCGTTGCAGCAGATCTTCAAAAGCCAGCGGCGTACCGTTGCTCACATTGTAGGTGCAGACCGGGCGCGGCAACGGTCGATTGAGGCTCAGCTCCACGGCGTGTACCAGATTGTCGATGCAGGTCAGGTCCAGTTGAGCCCTGCCGCCGCGCATCAGCGGTATGTGCCCGCGCTGCATGACACGCAACAGGCGCGGTAATAACGTGCCGTCCCACGGGCCGAATACCGCACGCGGGCGCAAAATCACCGCCTCGGCAAGACCCGCTTCCTGCACCCTCGTTTCGGCCTGCGCTTTGGTGCGCGCGTACTCGTTGACGGGCGCAGGCAAAGGTTCGTTTTCATGGATGTCGAGCCGGTCACGGAAGGCAAAGTACAGGCTGGGCGTCGATAGGTGCACAAGGCGTTTCACCTGATTGACGCGGCAGGCGTTCAGCACCTCTTCGGTGGCCATGAGATTGGCATGGACAAACGCTTCTGTCGTTCCCCACGGCGAGGACAAGGCTGCGCAATGGACGACTGCCGTACAGCCACGTGTCGCCTCAACCAGCGAGTTCGCCCCCGCTGAAGAACCGTGCTCCAGCGCAAGCCACCGAATCGCGCCAGGGCTGTGCCGAATGATATCGGCCGCTGCCGCCGCGTTGCGTCCGCTGAACAGCACCTCAAAGCCTTGGGAGGCAAGTCGCCAGACGATATGTCGACCAATGAAACCGGTGCCACCGGTCACCAGAATTTTCATCAATACTCCAGGATCATGCCGCCGATCGATAACCCCGCACCGGTACCGATCAACATCAGTAGCTGCCCGCGCTGAATACGCTGATCACGAATCGCAATGTCCAGCGCTGTCGGCAGCGAGGCGGCCACTTGGTTGCCGTGGTGAGCAAACACGTCGATGACTTTTTCCGGGGCAAAACCCAATCGTCTTGCGGCATGCTGCATCGCTTGCTGGCTGGCTTGATGAGGGATGACCCAATCAATTTGCTCCTGAGTCAGACCTGCTTGCTCCAGCAGATCATTCATCAACTTGGGCAGGTGCTTCGCTGCAAGACGGAATACGCCCTTGCCCTGCATGGAAAAACTGGTTAAAGGTTCGAACGGGATATCGATACGCCGGGGGTGAAAGCGCGATCCACCGGCCGGGATCTGGCATAAATGCGCACCTTCGGAAAACGTCTTGAGGTTCGAGGCGATAATTTTTGCCCCGCCTTCGCTAGCGCCAAAAACAACGGCCGCTGCACCATCGCCAAAAATACCGCTGACCTCCACATGCTGCCAGTCCAGCCCGCAGGACGCGATGTCGGAACAAATCAGCAGAACGCGACGGTAGCGGCCGGCAACGAGGGGCCATGACAACGTGTCAACGGCGGCGATAAACCCCAGGCAACTGGCGTTGATGTCCATGGCGGGAATGCCTGAGTGCCCCATGCCCAATTCTCGTTGCAACAACGCGGCATTGCACGGCATGCCTTGATCCATAGTGCCGCTGGCGCAGGCGATCAAGTCGATCTGGTCCAGCTCGATGCCGGCAGCTGCCAGGGCACTTCGCGCGGCAATCGCGCCCAGGCTCGCAGCTGTTTCCGCGCTGGACGCAACATGCCTCTGAACAACCCCGCTGATCTGCTCGACGCTGCCCGCCGCCAGACCCAATTCACGATCGAGGGCGATACTGGTGACTATTTTGTCCGGCAGTGCATGGCCTGAACCGAGAATGATCACAGGCCTTGGGGGCAAAGCCAACGGTGAAGTGTGCATTCAAATTCCGTTTAGAGAAAATCATTGTATTGACGTATTGACACTTATACGGACTGGTTACCACACGCCGGTATAGTACAGGTGTACTATTTTTTACCCGCTCGAAACACTTTAAGTTATTGAAAATAAATGCAGACTTAAAACATCAGGCTTATTCATGACTTTCAGGCGACGACTGGCAGATTTGTGGACTGCCTCGTCACGCACTGACGTTTAATAGTGAGCGATTAATGCGCCTCTGGTGCTGACCAAAAAGGATGTTATTGAGTGCTGCCTCTTCTTCTGGAAATGGGTCTGGGGATAGCCGATCTTCTCAATAATAATCCGGTTTATGTCTGGATCATTGGCGCTCCTCTGCTACTGCTGGCCCTGGGCGTCTGGCTCAATCGGCGTGTTACAACGCTGCGCCTGGAGTCTGCCCGGCAAAGCGAACAGCTGGCGCAAGCGCAGCAACATATTGGGACCTTGAAAGCGCGCATCTCCTTGCTGGAGTCGATGCTGGTATCTTCATCAGATTCGCCAAAGCCAACCGCAGCATCGGCGCCTCTTTCCGACACTGCTTCCACTTCTGCCAGCCAAGCGCCTGAGAAGGAGCTCGTCTGGGAGCTTCCTTCGCAAACACCGGACGAACCCGTAGACCCCGCAGCTTCCCCCGTTACCAGACAGCCGCCCACTCGCCCTGCCCCACCAAAACCCGCCATACCGAACGTTGCGAACATCGCTTTTATGGCGGCGCGTGACTGGTTATTAGGTGGCAATACTGTACTGCGAATAGGGGCTGTGGTGCTCTTTCTGGGGCTCGCGTTTCTGTTGAGCTACGCCACCGAAGGCGTTGTAGTGCCGATCGAAAACCGATACGCGGGGGTTGCTGGCAGCGCAATCGCGTTGCTCGGCCTGGGCTGGTGGCTGCGCCACCGCAATCTAGCCTTCGCGCTGATGATGCAAGGCACCGGCGTCGGCGTGTTGTACCTGACCGTCAGCGGCGCCATTCGAGTGCATGAGTTACTGGGCCCGACGCCGGGATTTGCGCTGTTGGTGGTCATCATGCTGTTCTCTGCCATGCTCGCGATTACTCAGAACTCGCTGGCGCTGGCCTGTGCGGCAACACTGGGCGGTTTTGCCGCGCCGATTCTGTCCTCCACGGGCCAGGGCAGTCATGTCACGCTGTTCAGCTATTTCGCTTTGCTCAATGTCGGGATTTTTGCCATCGCCTGGTTCAAGACCTGGCGCCTGCTGAACCTGATCGGTTTTTTTGGCACGTTCGGGATTGGTGTGTCATGGGGATTGCGCTCCTACACCCCGGATCTGTTCTGGAGCGTCGAGCCGTTCCTGATTCTGTTCTTCCTGATGTATCTAGCGATCGGCCTTCTGTTTGCCCGACGCAAACTGCAGGAACTCAGCGACGCTCCGGCAGACGCCAGCCGCGAACCGATACTGCAATGGTCGCGACGCCAGGGTGACTATGTCGACGGCACGCTGCTATTGGGTACGCCACTCGTGGGCTTCGGTCTGCAATATGCACTGACAGCCGATCTTGAATTCGGCTCGGCTTTCAGCGCTTTGCCGTTGGGCCTGCTTTACATGGGGATCGCCCGCCTGCTTTCTGGTCGGGCGCCGGGGCGTGCATTGCTGCTGGTGGAAACCTGCCTGGCACTCGGTATTGTGTTTGCCACCCTCGCTATTCCGCTGGGGCTGGGCGCGAAATGGACCACCAGCGCCTGGGCCATCGAAGGTGCGGCAATCTTCTGGCTGGGCATGCGCCAGCAACGTGTGCTGGCTCGCGGCTTTGGCGTGCTGCTGCAAGGTGCTGCCGGTCTGGCATTCATCGGCGAAATGACCACTTGGTACTTCCCTTCGACAGAAGGGGGTGATTTCTGGACGCCCATGATTATCGCCCTGGCCGGTTTGTTCAGCGCCCTGCAGGTGCACCGCATCAAGACTTTGCGCTACATGAATGAGAAGCCGCTTTCCGCACTATTGCTGGTCTGGGGCAGTGCATGGTGGGGAACGTCGTTACTCGTGGCGAACATGCATCTGGCACCTCAAACCCTGCTCGCTTCGTTGTTACTGCTGTCAGTCGCGATCAGCGTCGGTCTGTGGACTTTGCTGGCGAAACATTGGCGTTGGCCCGGCCTGGCTGCGCTTTGCCTGGGGCTGATACCGGTCAGTTGGCTTGTACTTATCTTCTCGATGACCGAGTACACACACCCGTTTGCACATTGGGCGTGGGTGGGGTGGACCGCATTGCTGATGGTGCACATGCTCTCATTGCGCCGCCTGGCGGACTTGCTGCCTCGCAAGGCAGTGACGGGCGCCCACATTCTGGGGGCCTGGTTATACATAGTGCTGCTCAGCCTTGAGCTGCCGTACGGCGTAGACATTCTGGTCGACTCCAACGCTACTTACAGTGCATGGAGTTCCCTGGCAGGCTCGCTGATACCCAGCCTTTACCTGATTGCCATGGCCGCGAGCCGTCGCTGGCCATGGCCGGTCGACGCGTATCCAAAGGCTTATCGCATTTGGGCCGCCGTTCCATGTGTCCTTTGGTTGCTGGGGTGGTTCTGGTTGATGAACTACTACAGCAACGTCAAAGCCGACCCGCTGCCTTACATACCATTGCTCAACCCTCTGGAACTGGGCCTGTTGTTCGCCCTGCTGGGGATAGTGAACTGGCTCCGTAGTAACCTGCCGCAGCTTGGCATCGAGGCTCCGCATGCCGAACGACTGGCAATCATTACGGGTGGTGCTTCGTTGTTCGCCCTGATCACCGGGATGGTGTTTCGCAGCCCCATCGATCCCACGCTCCTGCAAGCGGCACTCTCCATAGTCTGGACGCTGATAGCACTGGCGCTGATGATCGGCGGTCACCTTCGCAGACAGCGTAAAGTTTGGATTACCGGCGCAGTGCTGATCGGGGTCGTGGTGGCCAAGCTGTTCCTGGTAGAGCTGAGCGACCGTGGCGGTATGGCGCGTGTCATCTCCTTCATCGGGGTCGGCATCCTGCTATTGGTGATGGGCTACTTCGCCCCTCTTCCGCCCAAAAAGACTACATCGCGAAAAGCTGATTCAGTTGCCGGCAAGTCGGACCTGCCACTATGAGGAGCGCAATCTTGAGTTATAAGCAGCTGTTCCGGCTGGCCCTGTGTGGTGTCGCATTGCTTGGCTCGACACTTGCCAGCGCTGATGACACCCAGGCTGATTTCGCCAGCCAGACACCCTTGAAATTAAACGGTAACGGCCCGTGGTATCGCATTGCACTGCCCATGAATGTGCAGCTCAATTCTCGACAGCAGGATCTGGGTGATCTGCGCATTTTCAATGCTCAAGGCGAGGCTCAGGCGTATGCCCTCGACCGTAATCCGCTTCAGGCGAAGCAGTCACAAGCGCCGACGATGGTGAAGTGGTTCCCTCTTTATAACCCAGCAGACGAGATCGACAGAGCGCCCAGGATTAAGGTCGAGCGCAGCGCCAGCGGCACGCTTGTCGAGGTTCAGCCTCAGGATGGCGCTGCCCCCGGTGAACAGGTTTTGCGCGGATGGCTGTTGGACACGAGCACCATCAAACAACCTCTGCAAAAACTGATTCTTGACTGGGATAGCGCTCAAGACGGCTTTCAGCGCTTCAGCATCGAAGCCAGCGATGATTTGCAGAACTGGAGTCCATGGGGCGCGAGACAGGTAGCGCGTCTGTCATTCGACGATCAAACAGTAGAACAGCGCGAAGTCACCCTGCCCGGCCACACCGCACGTTATCTGCGCCTGATATGGAGCTCCTCGGCCGAAGCACCGATGCTCACGTCAGCGCAGTTGGTGACGGTGAATACCGACACCCCGCCGTTACCGCTTGCCTGGTCGGCCCCCGTGACTGGCAGCGTTGAAAAATCTGGCAGCTATATCTGGCAATTACCGACTGGCCTGCCCGTCGAGCGCCTGCAAGTCGAAATAGCCCAGGCTAACAGCGTCGCCCCGGGCCGCTTTTACGGTCGAACGGACAGCAAGGCACCCTGGCAAGCCATCGGCAAGGGTCTGCTTTACCGGCTGACGCAAGACGGTAAGGAAGTTGTTCAGAATGAAGTAGAGACCGACGGCACAATCGTGCGTCAGGTGAAACTCGAACTCGACGAACGCGGCGGCGGACTGGGCTCTTCGTCGCCCACCTTGCGTTTCGCGTTGCACGCGCCGCAGGTAGTGTTCTTGGCCCGGGGCGACGGCCCGTTTACGCTGGCCATTGGCAACCCCGGTGCAAAGCCCGCCAACCTGCCGCTTGCAACGCTGATCCCGGACTATAGCGCGCAGAAAATGAATAGCCTGGGCCGCGCTGAGCCCGAAAACATGCAGGTCAAACTGATCCCGATGTCACCGGATGACGCATCAGGTATCGACTGGAAACGTGTCGGACTCTGGTCAGTGCTGGTGCTAGGCGTGATTCTGCTCGGCTGGATGGCATTCAGTACGCTGCGTGCTTCGCCGTCAAAGGCCAGCGCCGAATCTTCAGACAACAGCCCCCCTGCCCCCCCTCTTCTTTTCACCAGAGCGCCATCGGGTGAGTGGGAAGCTCTTGAGGGTTATTACCAAGCGCGATTTGAAGGCGCGCGCGTGGGTAGTAACGTCTACCTCAACGTGGATGGCAAACCGGAAGCATCGGTTTTTGTCTGGTCAGAATTGAGCCATGACGATGAAGTTCGTGGTCGTATGTGGACACTGGGCGCAAAACCTGAGTTCGGCGAGTTACGAGTGGGTCATCACACGTGCAACACGATATTCCTTGCGCTGGCCAAGGCCGTCAGTGAGACCGAGAACGTTACGATAGTTTATGACCCCGCGATACAAAATACCGTGCTCGATCGCTGGGGACCGTAACTGTTTCGCTGCGATACGTGAGAGTTTTCTCACGACGAAGGGGGAACTCTGGCGAATGGTGGGCTGTAGCCTGTGGGTATTGATTGCGTATCTACTGGTCACCTTTTTTACTATGCTTCAGTGGCCCGGCCTTTATGTCAGTTTGCTGCATGAAGATATTTTAGCCTCCCAACACGGAGCGGCACCCAGCATGATTATGTTATGGAGGGAGGGCTTTGTTTTGAAAATACTGGTGGTGGTCGTGCCATTCCGCCTGTTTACGCTCATAGCGGGTACTCAGACGAGAATGCCTTATCGTTAGATTCGAGCCGCTTCAAGAGGTGGAGACTGGCGAGACGGTAACCGCTGGCGCTCATTTTTCTTACCCTTATTAATGGACTACAGGTCGATGCGTAAACTTGCCGTTTTACCCCTGCTTTTCTTCCCATTGCTTGCGTTACCGTTGTTTGCCTCGACCAACTGTGCAGACAACATTCGGGGATGGGCCAAGACGCTGCGCGCGGACTTGAAGCTCGACAGCGAGCACGCGGTGTGCAAAATCAATCCAGCCAATTCAAGCCAGGTTTTGGCAGCTCTGCCCTTCGCCGAAAATGTCACCGAGGATGGCCAGGGCGACTATGGTCTCGGTGTAATCGTCGCAAACGCCAGCAATGGCAAAATCATCTCGCAGCATTATCAAGCGGCCGCGATCAGCTCAGACGCCATCTATTTTTACGGACTGGAGCTGGATACTGCCCGCTATCAATTGGCATCGAAGCTGCGAGCGTTTGGTGTGAGAGTGAGCTATGGCGGCTCATCGCGTCCCAATCCGTTCGAAAGTAAAGTCCTGACCCTGTACGCCGCGCTGCCAGGCGCTCAATTGCAGCCGGTGATGAGCGGGCTGGAGGTCAAAAGAAGCAACGGTGAATGGGATACTCGTTGCACTGGCAAATTTACCGAGACGCAGCGCACGATCTCCATCTCGGACAAAAGCAATAAAGGTCTCGCGGCCCTGGAAATTGAGCAGAAAGTTATCGACACCCAGAACCGGCCCAAGGGCGAAGAGTGCGAAAGAATCTCTGCCGAACCGGTTGTTACCCGTTTCACGCTGGAATATGACGGCAACCAATATCCAGTACCGAAAGAGCTGTCTTCTCTTTGATGAACAGCGGCCCCATCCTGAATGGGGCCTTCGCACCCGTTTCGATACGCCATCAGGGCATTTCAGTTCACTCGCCAGTTTCGGCAAACCACTTGAGCTCCTCAGTTCTGTCGATGGTCATGGTCAACATGCAACCAGCGCCGTTGATCTGGTCCATGGTGCCGCCCGAAAAGTGGTAATACATGAAGCAATTGGCATCCCTGTACTTCACCCATAACCGTTGCGCATCGCGCAGTTGTATTTTTTGCTCGTCCGAGAGTGCGCCCATCGCGGCCTTGTAGGACTCATTCAGGCGGGTATCCTGTAACGCCAGTTCCTTGTTATTGCAGTCGTTCAGGTTGGAGGTAATACCCTCAGACTTCTCGACGCAGGCATCATATTCCGCAGAGTACTTGTCCTGCGCAGATGCATGCAGGGAGAATACAACAGCGCACAATACAGCCAGGCATCGCATCATGATTTAAGTCCGGTTCAATGAGGGGGGCAACCATCAAGCATTCCCCAACGCCTAAGGCTTTTCAATAGTACAGGTGTAGTATTTTTAATTCGTCGAAAGGCCCTCTATTTTGCCGATCACGATAGAAAGGGGCAGACAGATGAAAAAAAGGATTGGCCCGTGCGTTACAAGCGCCCTTCTCCTTATCTTGACCCTGCACGCAAATGCCGGAGCCGACGATATTCCCCCCGGATATTCCGACTTTGGGTTTGCCGAGCGCTGCGACGATGAAAGTGCAAAGTTAACCACGCTCGAAGATATCGCCTGTTCCAGTGCCAGCTTGCGAGCTCAGGAAACCAAAATGCTCAATCTGGTCGACGACGTGAGAGCAGAAACCAAGGGCGTTGATGGTGAGACTGGCAAGGCTCTGGACCCCATGGGCGCACAACAGAAAGAGTGGCGCGATGCGCTGGCCCGCGCGTGCAAGGATGCCGTCTGCCTCTCCGTGGCTTATGCAGCACGCATCGCAGCTATCCACAGAGAATGGTCGGAGGCGCTGTGATGAATACGCTTGCTTACCGGCGAACCCGCGGAGCCGTTCTGCTGGCATTGTCGCTGATCTCGACCGCTACGTTGTATAGTGCGCCCTCACTTGCCGCAAATATTCAACTGCCTGCGCAGGCAAGCGTGGCGGCGTGCCCGGCTCAGGATTTCGATGGCTTCCTGAAGCGCTTCGCCAACGACATTGAGGTACAGAAAGCGTTTGTCAGTACGCCGTTGCAGAGCGAGTACATCGATCCTGAGGCGCAACCGGAACCTCGTCCTGTCTCTGAGCTACTGGAAAAGTTCCAACTGCAATTTCCACTGATGCCCAGCGATCAGCAGCAGCACGATCAAGGTTTGACGCTTGCCAAGCGGCTCAAGGGGCCGGATCAGGCAGTGATCAAACTGACCAAAGCCGACACGGGCTATCAACTCTCATTGTTCTTCAAGCGAGAAGCATGTTGGATGCTGTACCGCATTCAGGATGAGTCGCTGTAATCGATATCCTCGGGCGGGCCTATGGGCCCGTGCAAATTCAGTTAAACTCATGCGACTCACCGTTCAATATACGGTAGGCCCTGATGAGCATACCTTATCTCCCACTGCGAGCATGGAACAAGCACTGGAGACTCAGGGGGCGAGTCGGTGTGCTGCCAGCATTTAAATTCAGTTTTCTCAGGGCAAAGTTCTGGGACTTGCTCGTACGCCTGGACTCGCCTCCTGCGGTTTGTCTGTCCATGTCAGGAGTTTTGACAGGGTTCCATAAGACGCAGCAAAGCGCTGGCAAGACGCCTCATCGGTCACGTCAGATAGTCTCGCTGACTGGGTTGCGCCCGTACGCAGCGCCTTTAACCATTCTTTGGCACGCCGCCTGTCCTGATCTGCCAATGCGTACCGGCTATAGTCCAGTTGTACGCGAGCATTGCGAGTAATAGTGTCAGCGTCAGCCTGATCCAACACCCGACATAACTGACCGATCATGACCAACCGCTCGATCCGTACAGTGTTCGTGGCCTCGCCCTGCCACCTTTTCCAGGACAGCAGTCGCGGAACATCAGCCGGCATTGTTCCACCTGACGCGACTGCACTTTGGATGTACCTCATTTCCGGATCTGTTGCGTGCCAGACAAGCCACTCACTCTCCGTCCGTGGCAGCCACTTATCCCATTGGGTAAATAGCCGGTCATCCTCAGCACTGTCACCACCAACAGGCGTGCACACAAATGTATTCAGTGGCGAAGGACGGCACTTCCAGGAGGCTTCGCTGAGCGCCCGCTCACTTATGACACTGACAATGCGAGCGGTATTCGCGTCTTTGCCGACAATGCCAATCAACAGTCGTGGCGGCCTTGACAGATCAGTCTGGTCGCCTGATTTATATTCGCAGACAGTCGTGATCGGCGATAACTTTATGTCAGCGGGCGCACAAGGCGGCTCGTCCAGCTCGGTTACGTCGAACCACAGCGCCATGAAATCGCGCATTTTAGGCGATGTCCAGGCAAGATCCTCTGAGCGCAAATCCTCCAGCGCGGCCATGGCATCAATGGGCTGCTCTACAGGCGACAGCGCCATAGCAGGAGCAAGTGCGCCGCTTAGCCATAGAGTCAAGACACACACTGCTCTGTGCCGTGCAATACCGGGTACGCCCGCAAACATAGTTGATCTCCCACTGTTATCGCTTAAAGGGATTTGATTTTTCGCATTGATATAACAACTGGAAACGCAAAACTTTCAGTCAAACAGCTACATCGGTACTTTGATAGCCATATCCACTCACCCGTCCGGCAAGAGTTTCCAGCAATTGCGCCACAGGCACTTGGGGCTGCGGCTGCAATGTGGAAGTACTGAGCAGCCATTGTGGTGCTTTGCGCGCTTGCCAATAAGCCAGCCAGTCCGACTCGGAGATGCCGAGACGCTGAGGCTCAAAATACAAACCGCAGGATTTCACCAATGCCTGATCGCGGCCGATGCTGCCACCGGCCGTGCAGCAATAAACTTCTTCTTTGGATTGCCCTCGGCACTCATAGGCGGGCTCAGTAGCGTCGGTGTCTACCAACCAGGCGTAGACAAACAACTTCCACAGACTGCCCAGTGGTGCCTGTAAATCCGCAGGCAACGGTCCTTTAGAAACAAGCCCGGTGCGGTTGAGGGACAACAGCTCTCCCTTTAACGCCACCTGGATCGGGTCCTCCTGCGCCGAGGCCAGCGCAGGGAGTAAAAACAGCACCAGCCATAGCCAGCGTGAACGCACGTCAGTTGACCTTGATCTGGCCGAATGCTGGTTTTTGCTCAAGGGCCTGGTGCTGCGGTGCGTAGACCTGGCTGAAGCGCACCGGCGGCAGATTGAACTGGCCTTTTTGCGAGAAGCGCACCAGATGCCGCATGCGCAACTCACCGCTCAATGCATCCACCGGAATCGCGTAGCCCAACTGGTCCGGTTCGAAGCGCGCCTTCTCAAGCGCCGTCGCTTCCGTGCCCACCTTGCCCTGGAGTTTGATACCCCAGGTCGTTTGCTCGATATCAGCGCCGGGCGGCAATGGCACTTCGATCATGCCATAGCGCAGTGGCTTGGCAGCCTTGCTGGTGATGATGACTTCATCCAGATAGAGGCTGTCGCTGGACAGCGGTTTGCCGTCGACGGCTTCGAGGCTGAAGGTGAATGCTTCAGTGCCCGGCACAAGCCGAGAAAGTCGGCGAGTGACGGTCACAGGCATGGGCTCCACCGCAGGCTGTCGGGTCTGGTAGCTGAGCAACGCACGCAGAGGGCGTTCCTGGGCTCCGGCCAATGACAACGATGAAGGTATGGGATTGGCCCCCTCCCAGGTCCAGTACATTTCACCGCTGGCACCATAGCGCTTCTTCCAGCCTTCGCCTGGCGCCAGCGCAATGGTCGGCGACGCCTGTTCGATACTGCGCTGCAACCAGCTCAACGCCAGAGCACGCTCAAGGGTTGATTGCTGAGGCAGTAAACGCTGCAACAACGCACGCGCACGCTCTTGATCGAAAGCTTTGAGCGACAGGTTCAAGGCTTCGGCAAATGGCTCGGAGCTCACATCCAGACGCTGCTGGGCACCCGGCAACTGGCGACTGAACGCCTCAGGCATGACCACCTTGTTCTGCCTGGCCAGCGAAGCCGTCATGACCCGCGCGGCTGCAAGGCCCAAGGCAGAATCCGGAGCATTCATGACGATGCTGCCCTCATCCATGTCCATCACATTGGTCTGAGCACCCTCGCCGGCTTTCGCGAGATCATCCATCAAGCCACTGAGCAACGTGTTGACCGGCAATTGCATTTGCCTGGCGAACAAGAGGATCAGCGCGCGTTGCAACAGCGGCGTTTTACCGGCCTGCTTCGCATAGACATTCAGTACGCGTTGCCAGTGCTCTGGCGGCAGCGACAATTCCAGCGCCTTACTCGCGTGCCAGTCGGCATAGTAAGCGTAAGCCGTGAGGAACGCGTCGGGCTCACCGCCATAGCCCCACCAGGTAAAGCTTGCCGACGGCCCCGCCAGCTGCATCAGACGTAAACGGCTGTTCTGCATGATCAGGCGCAAGCGGTCTCTGATTTGCGGATCAGATGACAGCACCGGATACGCCATGCCCAGTGGCAGCAAACGGCTGGCTATCTGCTCGACACCGCCATAGGGGTAGCCCAGCAGATCATCCAGCGCCGAGCGAAACAACGCTTGTGAGCTGTCATCCAGACGCAGTCGAATGGCGGTCGCGTCGGCTGGCAAGGTCAGGGGCGTATCACCACTGACCGCGTCCACACTCTGGCTCTGTGTAACCTGCCAGCCTTCACCGGTGGCGGTCAGGCTTACGGCCAGCGCATCGGCGGTTTTACCGTCCTGCACCAACTCGGCCTTCCACTCGCCGCTTGCGAGGGGGAATGCAGGCAGCGCGATGTAGTTGATGCCTTTGTTCAAAGTCACCGGTATGCGCTGCTCGGTTCCAGCGTACTGGGTCACGAGTTCTGACTTGACCGGCTGGTCGGCCTGGCTGAACGCGAACACGCCGAGATCCGGATTATCTCCGACCCGGAATTGGGTTGGGCCGCTCCATTTCAGGTACAACGGTTTTTCCGAGCGCACGAACTGCTTTTTCTGACCGACCTGTCCTGTTTGATCGATGGCCCTGGCAGTGATACGCCAGCGAGTCAGCGAGTCCGGCATTTTGAAGGTAAAGCGCACTTTGCCGTTTGCGTCGGTCACCAGTTCAGGTTCCCACGCAGCGGTATCGACGTCTTCACGACGTGGCCGCTCGAGCACTTTCACGCTGCGATCACTGCGATTGGCTTTGCCCGGTGCCGTCGGGCTGCCGGGCAACGCGACGTCGTAGCTGATGAAGGACAAGCTGGCACTGGTGCGCACATTGTTGCGCCGCGGATGGTGGAAGAACTGGTCGATGGCGGGCGCAATTTCCGGCTGCAGCGCATAGATCATCTCGTCGACCACGCTGACCGTCAGGTGCGCGGGAATCGGCTTGCCTGCGAACTGAGTCGTCAAGTCCACGGACACGGTGTCGCCCGGTCGATAAGCATCTTTGTCGGTGGCGATGGCGACGTCGATCTGCGGGGCGACGACCTTGATCCCGGCGTTCTGGAAGCTGTACTGCCCGCCTTTGGTGTATAGCACCGAGAAGGTCAGGTTCGGGGCGAAGTTGTCCTTCACGGCAATTCGCGCCCGGTACTGGGTATCGTTGAGCTTTTCCAGCTTCAACCAGTCGCCGCCCTTGGACAGCAATGCGGTGGCTTCAACCTTGTCGCGCTCCAGAGACAGCAACGCATCGCTGACGGGCTCAGGGAAGGTGATTAATGCAGTAGCTTCGTCGCCGACTGTGTACTCGGATTTGTCGAAAATGACTTCGACGGTACCCGCGACCGCCTTGATGCCGTCACCGCTGACCGAATGGCCGGTGGCCCCCAGCAAACGACCGTTTTCATCCATCAACGTCAGGTTGTAGGTGCCTGGGCGCTGAAAGGTTACGCTGAAACCCTCATTCGCGTAGACGAGCTTGTCACCGCCACTGGTCTGGTCCTCCAGTCGCACCCATTTATAGCTGGCAGGTGTGACGGACCGGGTTTGCTCGCTGCCACCTTCGTTCGTATAGCCGAAGACAACCTTTTCACCGACTGCACTGAACCGTTGCGGGGCGGTAATCCGGTAGCTGGCGGCACCCCGGTCAATCAGAATTTCTTTCGTGGTCCTAACCCGATACGCCGCACCGTCACTGGCAAACACGGTGAGCATGTAGCGGCTGGGGTTGAATGCAGGAGGCAGGTCGAGCGCCGCGTTACCCTTCGCGTCAGTGGTGAGCTCGGCGCTCTTCAATTCAACCGGAAACTGCCCGAGGTATTGCAGTTCATTGTCCACGGTCGACAACTGCTGAGCACGCAAGCTAAGGGTCAGCTTTGCATTCGCCACCGGCTTACCGTCCGGATAGAGCAAGGTCAGGCTGCCTTTCACCGGCTCGTTGATGCTGTAGTCCTGCTTGGCGAGGTTAAGGGATATCTCAAAGTGCGGCTTGATGTACTCCGCTACGCGAAACGCGCTGCTGTAGGTCTGATCCTTGTACCTGAAACGCACTTCGTAGCCACCGGCAGTGGCATTGTCCGGAAGCTGAAAACGGCCTTGGGCGCCCGTCATCGAATCAAGCTTGAGGGCCAGGGACTGCAGCGCGGTACCTGTAGCATCGAGGATGGTCACGTCTACGTCCGCTGCCGCAGGTGCCACGGAATCCCGGGCATTCTTGAACTCCCGCCCGACGATCTTCAACGAGACCCAGTCTCCGGGGCGGTATAACGGCCGGTCAGTGAAAGCGAAGAGTTTGGTGTCGTAGATCTCGCTGTCGTAATAGAAATTCTCCGCAACGAAAACACCGCCCTCCTGGTCTTCACCGATCACGAATGAGCGTTCGGGGCTGACGTGTTTGAGTCTGAGCAAACCCTGCGCATCAGTCGCGCCACTGCTCATGACGCCCAGGCCATCGGTCCAGAGCACGTTAACCTTCTCGGCTGGACTGCCTTCGTTTTTGCGGGCAGCCCACACCAGAAGCTCATCACCGGCAACCTTGCTCACTGCAATGGTATTGGAGACGAACACCATGGTCGTGGCGCGGTACTTGCCGATCAGCGCCTCCACGAGATACAGCCCGGGCTTTAACTTGCCCAGCGGGATGTAGACGTTACCGGGCACGACTTTGATGAATTTGCTGGACGAGCCGTTCAGGTCAACCCCTTTCGGTGGCTGGATCGGTTTTGCTTCCCAGATCGGGTAACGGAACTGACTCACCACCGGCAGGCCGGGGATCAAAGCGAACTGCGCTTGCGCCTCGTACGGTGTAGACGCAGCCATCGCGTTACCCATCTTCAGCTCAGGTACTTCTTCTGTGATCTGCTTGCGGGACTCATAGGAAAACGCACGCTGCATGACACGCCGGGACTGGCGATACCAGCTATCCCAGAGATACGCGAGGGTGTTGGACAACCCTTCTCCCCTGAACTGCCCTTCACTGACCACGCGGTGCAGATTTTTCTGGCGCTTGAGGAAGTCCATGGGTTTGTCGATGCGATACACGCGGATATCTGCGCCGCCATAAGGCTGCATGCGGAACCGGCGATAGTCACGGCCCGGAGCCTCAAGGCGCACTTTGGCCTGCTCATCGCTGGAAAAGCTGCTGTCCGCCAGCAGGAAAAAACTTTCTCCCAGTACTGCGCTGTAGCCGCTCGGCTCGACGCTGTCATCGGCGTTGACGCCGGTCATAGGCAGCAACAGTGCTAGCGACAATGTAATCAGAGAGCAAATACGCGGCATGCAGGCACCGATCATTGTGAGAGAAAGTTGAGTCGATAGACGCCGATGAAATTCGGGTTGGCAGCGTCGGGTATCCATCGGGTGTCCTTCCATGTCATGAGTTGCTGCAGGCTTGCCGAGCGCATGCCGTTGTCAGTGGGTGTCGTGGTGCCGGTGTGATAGGCGATGTAGCGGCCCATCCAGATCATCAGGTGCTGGTCGTCGCCCTGGTCGAAGAACATCAGGTCGCCGGGACGGGCCTGGGCGACATCGCGGCCCACCAGGCGACTGTTGAACTGGATCAGCTTGATGGCGTTGACGTAGGGCCCGACCTTGCCGCCACCCTGCTGCCATTGCTGGGCGAGGCGCCGTTGCGCATCGCTGAGCGGCAGTTCCGGCGGCAGGTAGCGATTGGACAGGCCATTGCTGCGCAGCCATTTTTCATCGTGGACCTTGAGCGCTTCGTTGGCGGCAAAGCGCACCAGGCCCGCGCAATCCTGCTGATACCAGCGCGGGCTGGGCCCTTGGGCCAGTTGCTCTTGAGCAATACGTACGAACCAGGCACGAAACACCTGAGACTGCTGCGCGTCGAGCACTGGAATCTCACTGGCAAACGCAGGGCTGCCGAGCAATATCGCCAGCAGAGCAAAGCCTCGACCCAGAGCAATCACAGCGGCTTCCACTCCAATGGCAACCACTGCCATTGACCATCGGGTTCAGTGCCTTGCGGCAGCGTCAGCGCGTACTTGCCGTACCCGCCGAGTCTCTGCAATTTCGGGATCAGATGCGTCTGCGCGGCGTTGTAAAAAACCGGCTCCATGTCCTTGGGCAGACTGCTCAGAGCTTCCTGTTGCAGGAGTTGCGCAATGGCGCCAGGGTTGAAATACATCGGGACCAGTTGATCGCCAGGCAGCACGTCAGCCAGCGGCGGAAAACGTTTGTCGAGGGTGCCGACGGCTTTGTCCAGGAGTTGGTCGTCCAAGGAGAACAGCAGTGTCGAACCGTGACGCGCCAGGCTGACCTTCATGAACGCATTGCCGCTGACCGCGTCAGGGTTTTCCGCCTCTCTGGCCATATACGGACCAAAACGGGTGCTGACTTGTCGCTGCCATTGATGAGTGTCGCCCTGCTGCGTCTCCACTACCGGGAACACATGACCTTCGGCGTTTGCCTCGTAGGAACCGACCATGGAACCGAACAGCTTGCCCAGATCACCATCCAGGCTGGCGCTGTTCTTGTCGGTCAGATGGGCAACCAGCAACGGCGTGTACAAACGCGAATCGGCATACCAGCAAAGACCCGCTGCATCAGAGATGTGCGCAGTGAGCGCCTGCGCAACCGGCTCTTCTGCTCCGAGCTTTACCAGCAATGGCTTTTGTTGCGCGGCCGCAAGGGGCAAAGCCACACACGCGCTGGCACCGATGGGCATCGCTTGCCAGATCGGCATGAAATCAAAGCCTGGCTGATGTTCAGTTTCGTTCATCGCCAGAAAGCTGTGCCAGCCCTTCTCGTCCATTTCGAAACGCAGGCCAGCGAAGTTCGGAATGAAGCGTTGATAACCCATGGCCAGAACACTGGCGTTGACAGACAGCCGTTGCTTGACCTGCGGTGCGCGCGGCTGCAGCCCAAATGCCTCGGTGAACAGTTTTTCGCCACTGAGTAATGCGGCGAGGGCTTCGGGCGAAATGCTGCCTGATTCCGGGGCAGACTTTCCGTCTTCCTGGCCCAGAGACTGACTCAGGGTGGACGGCTCCCTTTCATAGATGGACGAATCACGCCCCGCAAGTTTGCTTGGATTCGACACTACCACCAGCTTGTCGCCATAGGAGGCGAACGCCAGTGACTTGCTGGCGTTGTAATTCAAAAGATAGAGCGGCACCTCATCGGAACCGATCTTCACTACACCGATTTCGCTCAACTGCGGGTCATAGAGCACTTTGAGCAATTGCTCCAGCATCTTGGCCATGCCGCCACGATCCATGACCATGAGGAAATCCTTGAGCCGACCATCCTTGCCACGCCACAACGCGATGTCCGCAGGCTGATCAAGGAGTTGCTCAATCAGGGTGTCCTGCAATGTCAGCTCATACTCGTAGATGATTCTGCGCAGGCTACCGATCAATCCGAGGCGATCAGTATGGGTTTCGTAATAGAAAACAAAATCTTCGGTGAGTGTGTCCTTCAGGAACGGCACCGCCAGCAAATCCTTGGGCAACTGGCTCAAAGATGTGGTTTCCAGCAAACCATCCGGACGGCTCAAGTGCAGTTTGTCACTGGCAATTTCGACCATCGGCCCCTTGGGTTTGAGCATGAGCCACCCCATTGCACCGGCAACACCGGCGACCACACACAGCCCGCCCAACAGCAATGGCCAGCGGCGGACAGGTTTTACGCCGGACGTGCCGGTTGGCTCGGAAGTCGAGTTATCACTCATGTTCACAAAACCCAATTCATCCGTGGGAGGGGATGATTAATAGTTGAATGTCTTGACCAAGAGCAGGTCACCGATGCCACGCAAAGGCACGATGAATGTCTCGCGTTTTTCATTGATGGTGTTTTCGTTTAGCACCAGGTTTATCTGCGAAGTGATCACTTCTTTTTCGTTACTGGTTTCATCGAAGTTGTAACCGCCGCCACTGCTGTAGTTGCCCCAATAATTAACGTAAATCAGGTAGGTGCCCTGCAACGGCGCAGTCATGGTGAACATCTCGGGGCCAGGTCCATCCACGCTGTCGGTATCCAGACCGCCGCCGTTGGTCAGCACCGGATGGGCGAAGAACGCGTGCTGGCCGTCGGGCGTAACGACATGCAGGTCGAGCTCGGCATTTGGATCATCCCATCCCAGCACGACACGAATGCGTGCTGGCGTGCGCTGGTTGTTGGCTTCGTAAAACTGCACGCGTTTGAGGGATTTGCCTTCGGCGCTGCGCACCTCGACACTGTTGGAGCCCGCACCAAAGGCGTATGGCCGGGCAAAGCGCCCCTGCTCATCAGTGTAAAGGTTCAAAGGGTTGCCATTGACCGCGAGAACATTGGGGCCGCGTTGCTTGCCAAGGGCTTTGATCTGGCCCTCGATCATGGTGCGACTACGCTGTGCGCCACGGTCGATAGGAGGTGTGGGATACGCGACGCGCGGGGCTTCGCTTCGATCCAGAAGGCCGTTGTAACGCCAGCCACCCACGGGCTCCGTGAGTGCAGAAGATGACTCAGCGAAAGCCGTAGTCAGCGAGGCAAACGTAAACATCAGCGCCATCACACAACGCACCGGCGCGCTTCCAAACAGCTTGTCACTGGTCCCGCGCATGAAAGCACCCTGTTTTTTATGCGAATTAAACGCTAAGTCCAGACTGCGCAACGTCAGCGCTCCTTAAATAAATCAGGGAGCCACGATGCAGGACGCAAAAAATTAATCACAGCAGGCTGATGTTCTTTCAAGCGATATTTTTTTGAACATATTTGAGCCCGCAGATCAGAGTGCATCAATAGCACATGCGTACTATTATTGTTCACAGGACTGAGCTGGCGTTAACGACAGCGCCAGACAGTCGCTACCGATGCGACCGGTTGACTCAATTTCTCTGAGCAGACATGTAATGCGTCGCATGCAGTAATCCAAAGAGTCCTGACCTGCCTGAAAAGCGTGCTTCCAGCACTTTCCGACGCGTCGTAATTATCAGCACCATACTCCGAATTCATCACGCCTTTCAGCTTCAAGTTCGGCAGCACTCGGTTGATCAGGATGACTGCCTGGATTGTTTTGAGCGACCGGGTCCGCGGCCAAGCTGGGCAGTGGAATGCACGCTGCGGATGTGGCCAAAACAACTGCCGCCGAAACTTTCATTATGCCACTCAAGAATGAACATTCCCCTTTCAAGTTTTACCGTGAAATTCACGATTGTGGTAAATCAAGATTCTTAATACGGCGAAAGCTTGTAATCGGCGATGGCACCATTCCTGGTTAAACCTAACATTTCCCGCAAAAGGCAAACATAGTACAGGTGTACTATTTAAAATATTGGCCATTGATTTACTTTATGCATTCAGAAGGCTTGCAGGTGAAAGGGGCATGGTACCGCACCTTATAACTGCAGGACACCGCAGAGCTTGATTCCCATCAGCACGGTTTGCACGGGCCTGGCTTGAGCAGACTTGCGTATTCTCAAGACATGAACATCCAATGCTTATTAATACCACCCGTGCCAAACCTCTCGGCGAACGGGCGCCTGTGGCGAAAGATCCGGCCACTGGAGCGATTCTACCGTTAAAGCCTTTGGATCTGCACAGCATCTTTCGTTACATCAGCAATGTGAGCACGGTGTATGCCACTGACAATCCGCAACCTGATCTCGCCGAGGAGCATGCAGAATGATTCGCTTGTTGAGCATACGCCTATTGCAGGCATTCATGGTTCCAGTGCTGGTTGGAACACTGACATTTTTATCCATAATCCTTCAACTCCGTACACCGTTGAGCCCTGATCAGTCAGTGTTGTGGCTTTTTCTGGGCTGGTTGGGTGACGTCCTGACCTTTGATCTTGGTAGTTCGATCGTCTCAGGAGAGCCCGTACTGGACAGGGTTGCTCAAAGTCTGGGGAGTTCAATACCCCTGGCCGTCGGTGCGTCAATACTTTCTCTATTGATCGGGCCGCCACTAGGGATCATTGCAGGCTTGCGTAGGGGTGGATGGGTGGATCGCGCGCTTTTGCTCTTGAGCACAGCAATACGCGCAATTCCGCAATTTGTGCTGGCGATTATTCTTGTATTGATCTTCGCAGTGGCCATGGGTTTACTTCCGACTCAAGGGCACGCCACATTCGCTCACTCAATCCTTCCAACTGCCAGCCTCGCTTTGGCTTTGGCAGCAGTGTCTTCGCTTGTCGCGCGAGACGCAACATTAGCAGTCACTTCAGCGCCCCATTACGCGTCCGGACGACTTGAAGGACTCACCGCATTCACAGTATTCAGGCAGCACGGCTTGCGTCACATAAGGGGCCCGATAGTGACTGCTCTCGGCGTTCAACTCGTGTATCTGATGGAAGGCATCATTGTCGTTGAGACAGTTTTTGCCTGGCCTGGAATCGGCATGGAACTGGTGCGCGCTATCGCCGATCGCGACTCACGAATGGTACAGGGTAGCGCTTTGGGTATCGGGCTGATGTTCGTGCTCCTCAAAACCATTCTTGACCTGGTAAACCACTCCATCGATTCTCGTCGGAGAAACTCATGAGCCACGAAGCCGCTATCCAGAGCAACTCTCCAGCAATGCATGCCCTGCCTCGCGTCATCGGATTCTCCATTCTCGCATCGCTGATACTGTTTGCCGTGTTGGTGCCCTTGATCTGGGGGGAGAGCAGTGTGGAAATGGATCGCACAGCGCTCCTGTCAGGTCCCATGCATGGACATCCCCTGGGCACAGACGAACTGGGCCGTGACATGCTAGCGCGGCTAGCCGCCGCTGTAGGCTTATCGCTAGGGTTCGCTGTGTTGAGTGTCATCACAGCCGCAGTACCCGGAATACTGCTGGGCATCCTTGCCGGCTGGACAGGCGGTGTTATGGATAAATGTCTCAGTCTGCTGGCCAAGGTGTTGCTCGTCCTGCCCCGATTACTGTTGGTGCTACTCATTGTCGTGATATTTCCGGGAAATCTTCTGGCGGTATATGGCGCTATCGCATTGGTGCTATGGACTGAATACTTCAGCATGACACGAGCGCTCTCACGCACCGCGCTGGCTTCGCCAGCAGGGGCAGACAGCCGCCAGCAGGGGCACGGTCCACTCTACGTGATACGCCGACATGTATGGCCTGAGTTGTCATCAAGACTCATGACCTTCTCCGCGTCTGGTGCTGCCTCAGCCATTCTGGCTTTAGCAACACTGTCCTATTTAGGCGTCGGAGTCAGTCCTCCAACCGCCGAGCCTGGACTCATGATTGCACAGCTGATGCCTTATTCCGTCGCTGCACCTTTCAGCTTCGCATTGCCAGTATTCGTGATTTTCCTCACTGTGCTTTCACTCTTGATAATTGGCAGCGGACGCAGGCCATGAAACTTTTTCCAAACATATGCTTTAAAAACCAGTACGCGTTCTGAACGCGATGGACACTAGTACGGTTTTCAGTTCGAACTGAACGGAACGCTCTATTGCACAGGTTTTGTCTGGGAGACACCGGACAAATATGGTGCAGAACTGGAGAATGACTTTCCTGCGCCTGGTACCAAAGCAACCATGGCGCATGCCACGTTTGTCACCAGCCAACCCGGCAGCAAGTCGCCGTGGCTGCTGCAAGGAGTGGAACCGTACATCGGCGAATTCGGCGGCAGCGAGCGAGGGCAACGAAGTCGACACGAAGCGTGAACCGCAGACGTGGAATACCCCATCGGGTGACATGCTGCTGGCACTGCCTACCTGGTATCTGGTGTCCGGGGAGCTTATGCGAACGATCGAGATACTGCTGTTCAATCCTCACGATCTGTCGAATACGGGCGACAAGCGATGGCGTTACTTGACACCCCTCGAAGCCGATTTCAACCGACGTAAATTGCGGCCCTGACTCGGCCGGAGCCCTCCCATGCATCGACACGACCGGCAAGCTGGCGCTCATACGCAGATAGGCAGTGGCCTTGCGCAGCTACGAGTGACGGTACCAGCAGCTGACGGCCAGAGCGAAACGGTGACTGATTACAAGTACGATGCCGTGCGCAAAGTGTACGAGCTAATCTCCCAGTAAGAATGCGCAACGAACCGGGCGTCTGGCGTGCAAGGGCCGTCGTCACGGTTTAGTACCTTAAGCGCGCTGATAGCCATCGCTTTGCTGAGCACTTTTCAGTTAATGACGGTGCTAGCCAATGACTGGTAGCAGCCTGTGGATGTCAGCGGCGCTCCGTGGACGCCCCTGATTTGTCGACAGCAGAGCGGCGATACATAATGCGGTTAACCCCACGCCCCATTACATATAAACACGCAGCTTTCAAGGCGAGTCTGCCGGCTCGGTGGGATCTTGCTTCAATCGTATGCTTGGGCATGTTGTGTTCAATCCATGAATGCTTTGCTATTGCTACCTGCCAGAGACACATGAGTCTAGCAAGGTCTTGAGGTTCTTCATCGCCTGTGTAACCCCTAGGTCAATAAAGTAAGGACCACTACCTCTAATTGTTATATCCGCCTGATTCGCCCCTTGTGCACGTTCGATGCGCATACGGAAACCGGTGCGGTTCTTATCGTCAAAGGTTCCGGATTCAAGTACTCCATTGGTGCTGTCCTTATAAGTGACCTCTCTCCAAGAACTATCGGTGGCGGAGAGTTTGCTGATGCTGAGTTCAGCGCAGTCAAACAGACGTTGGTTCGGAAGATTACGAGGTATCGCCAAGTGATCGGAAGCTGTTGGGATCTTCCCGGTTGCTAAGAACGCATTGCATCCTCCTAGTGAAATCGCCAAGCTAATGATAGTGAGGGGTTTCAACCAAGGTTTCATCTGGTTCTCCTGATAAGCGCTTAACGCGTCACAATTCGTCGATGTGCAACGAGAGTGACGCAAGTATCACTGTAAGTGGACCAACTGGGCGTGTCGATTCGATACAGTATCGAGTCTCGCAATTGCCGAGTCTCCTGACGCTTCGCCATAGCGATGCACTGGTTATTCAGACCTACCTCAAGGCACAGGCATGCACTCTGCGAACCGATCTACTGGGACGCGCTTTTCAACGCATGACGTCGCTGTTTCCGATACGGCCCGGCAATCAGCAGACTTTCTTCACTCCAGTCGAACTGAAAAGCCTCGCCCAGCGCGAACGTCAACGGCACAGAGGCTCGCAAGGGTTTTCCTTGCTCGCCGCGCCACGCGCGGAAGGCGGTCAGCGGGCTGTAGCCGCCGTCGTAGCCCTCGGCTTTGATCTGTTCGAAGAGAGCCTTGGCGGTTCTGCGGTTGTGTTTTGCCCGAAGCGAATCGGCTTTGCGTGCCTGTTCCAGCGTTTCGTGGAAATGACTGTACGCTTGGCTATCTGGTGCAGCGACAGCATGTCGCGGAAGTACATCCGCCGAATTTTTCCCATCATTTCCATGCTGATCACCTTGTGTTCTCCTTCTCGGAAAGTGAGCAGAAGCAGTTGAACACCTGGGTCAGTCGGCAGAACAGCCTTTAATGGGTCAGTTTTCGGTCAGCGGCAACAATCTGGCCGCTGAAGCAGCCTGACCCGAAACCTGTTGACCGCTATCTTCCGGTCAACAGGCCACAGCGCTGTCGCTTAGATGCCCTCGTACACCGCAGCACCATCCGCCAGCCTGTGAACGGTCTGCCGCACATCTTCGAGGATAGCCTGCGGTGCGACGCCCTCAGAAGAGGCTGGGTGGTGCTGGCAGCACATGATGGTCCGAATTATCACGGGGACATTGCTCGGCGTGACTACATCAATCGCTGCATGATCACCAAGATCCGGGACGGCTGGGTTAGCATGCGATCGCGATACCCGCGTCGCTCGGCGTCACGATGCGAGAAGGCCCCTTCCTCTTCTGTCATTGCCGGCACCTCTTTAGTCAGTTGGTTCCCATAACCCATCCGCTTCAAGGCGGCATTGTGTTCTCGCTGATGTGCTTTTTCAGTTCGCTGCGGTGCGTCAGCAAGTGGCGCTGAGCAGACCGCATGATCCCCAAGAGGTAGTGCACGATCTCAATGGCCTGAAGGGACAAGGCTGCCGCCGTGGCAGACGCGAGCGTCGAGGCGGCGTTGGCAGTGCCACCTTCCGCAATTCTGCCCGAGGTGCCTGGAACAGGTGACTGAGCCTCGCGCGGGTATGCCGGCTGCACACCAACCTTGTCCGCAATACCCGCCCAAGCTACGATCAGCCTGCCCCAGCGTACTGTTCTACCCCCGCATCCATGATGGAAGCCCATGAACGAGCAGACTGCCATTCCCGTTTCAGTTGACACGGATTCCCACCAGGGCGAGTTCTACTTTCTGGAACCCAGCCGCTGGAATGACGGCATCGGGCACGGCCTGCAATTTGCCAACGAAGCGGCGCTCTGCCGGCCGGGCATGAACACGGTCGATCCACCCAACGACGACCCTGCCCAGTACCCCGAACGCCCTCACCTGGTGCGCGTGCCGGCTGAAGGCGGATTGCCGCGCGATTTCGAGGTTTACTCCAGCATCTGGATTGTTTCGCAGGCGTTGAAAGACGTCTTCGATGCAGTGGACGCGCAAGGCTTTGCGTTCGCTGCGTGTGACTTCACGTTGGCCGATGGCACTCCCGGACCGCAGTACTACCTGTGCGATGTGATTCGCGAGCTGGATGCGCTTGACGCCCCGGCCTCCCGGGTGAAGGTCAAGGTGGAGCACGACTTCATCACCGACCAGGACGTGCAGTTCTACAGCATTGCCGGTGGCGCTTCGCTGGTGTTCAAGAAAGAGGTTGTAGGCGGCGCGCACATTTTCCGCCAGCCCAGCAGCGGGTTCGACCCCATTTGCGACCAGGTGATGTTCGACGCCCTCAGCCAGGCGACGCTGGACGGTGTACGACTGCGGGATGCTTCCGCGCTGTAAGCCCCCCCTGAACAAACCCGTCGGATCAATAACGGGCCGCCCGAGGCGATGACGTTGCTCGGCGAACGTCCAGCACCACCGCACCGCTTGCAATTCTCCAAGGAGATTGCTTACTTCGTCGACTTCGACTCGATTGATAGCACGTGACTGGCGCAATTCAGGCATGTGTTCCTGGTCCGCCAGCCGCGGGATGTGATGCGCTCGCTGTATCGCGTCAGCCAGAGCGGTGGCACCACCTATTTCGATGCGGATGAATCCGGCTTCGATGAGCTGGCTCGTATCCATGAGCGGGTGCTCGAACAGTGTGATGCCAGTCAGGTGCTGTACCTGGACAGTGATGAGGACCTGATGGGTGATACGCGAAGCACTTTGGCGCGCTTTTGTGATTTCGCCGGTATCGACTTTTCGCCTCGCCTGTTGAGCTGGGCACCGGAAAAGGTCGAACAGTGGCAATTTTTCCAAGGCTGGCATGACGATGCCGAGCGCTCCTGCGGCTTTGCCAAGTCGCGCACCCGCAAATCACCTTCCCGGAAGCCGTCGAATCCACGGCGCGGGACAAACAGCCCCTCTACAAGTTTTTTCACTTAGTACGCCAGGTGCCCTTCGGGCAGCCAATCTTCCAGCACGTCGGGCAGCAGGCATTGTTGTCGGGGCTCTTAGGGGAGGTAGCTCGCGGGCATGGCGCTAATTATCATGTCCGCCCCGCCGACGTCACGCTCTACCGAACCACCTACCGACTACGCCGCCGACAGAGCCGTCTCCCACTACGCCCGGCATCTTTCAGACGGCAACGCTCACCCCAAATCAGTGGAATACCGCTGGCGCGTTGAGCGCACTGGAGCAAAGTGGAGAGTCCCTGCGCCTCTACAACAATCTGATGGTTCTGGATGCAGAAAGCACGCGTAACGCCGTAGATCAACTCTCCGGCGACTATCACAGCAATACCTCGACCGCCCTGATCGCTAATAGCCAAGTGGTATTCGGGGTGCTGGGGACTCGAATGCGCGATCTGCTGGATACCGGCACGTTGCGCATGCCAGCCATGGCACCCAATCTGATGCCCAGCACATTCATAGCACTACGAAATGCTCAGCCGACCCGGTACGTTTGGAACACAAATGGAGAGGAGATTTTGAGCAAAATCCAACGTGCTGGCGAGGAGTTAGAGACCGTGCAAATAGAGTTGGTTATTTCGCGAACAGCACACCGGGGGGGGGCTATAAAAAAGGCTCCATTTGGCGGCTAATTTAGGATACGCGCTGACGTGGTAAATTACCGTTCAGCGCGACATATGCTAGTTAGACGTTACCACAGGGTCTGGCCAAACCCTAACCCTCCCCAACCGCAGTTTCCTTTTACTTGATAATAATCGATTATGTTGGTTTTTGCATCAGCCCAAAACCCGATGCTGCAAGCATCACGCTTATGCTGAGTTTCGTATTGCTCAACATGTTGCAGTTGGCCAGATGACGTATCCATATATGAGCCGACAAGTTTTTGTTCGTCATAGTTTAAAACTCGGGTTTCAAAAAAATACCACTTATGGCCATAGAATTTGCTCTCAGGCGCAACACTAGTTTCGACACCAGTCAGCCATGGATTGCCAAATGTTTTATAAGCTTCTTGAATATTTTTCCCCATGAGATTTTCTGCTGCGGTCCGCTCCGGCGCAATGGTCGCACAGCCCGATATTAGGAGTACTGGTAATAATAAAATCGTTGTCGCTCCAATAACCCTCATCTTTTATCCTCATAAGAAATAATTTTGTAATCATGAAGCAATAATGTAGGGGCGCAGAAGATCGGATCTGCGGCAGACATCAGTTCAACGAAGATGCATAGTCAATGACATTGGGTTCGCGCTCCAGAGGCCCTTCTATAACTCGACTCCCCCTCTGCCCCTACAAGCGCCAAACTCACCAATGCTACCAGAACAGAAGCCACTGCAACAAATTTTAACTTTTCATATTTTTTTCATTCTTTATGGGTTAATCATAATCTGCCAGAGCCAGAAAACTTTACAGCTTTGTAAAATCCTTATTAATACTTAGGAGTTGAAAGCAGGATGGCCGCCCACCCTGCAACAACTCGATAAGAAGTACCCGAGGTCCGCCAGCAGGTTAAGATGAGGCTCCGTATCGAAGCTATAGTGCAAGTGTGCTATTGCCAAATCGTGGAGCTTCCCTCTAGAACCAGAAATCCGATCAGCGCGTGCAAGCCAAACTATTTATTGAATTTTATATTGCGCTAAACCTATGGAACGTGCGCTTCCCCTCTGAGCATGTACGATTCTCCACCCAGAAAGACTTCAGCTATAGCGGAATCATCGTCGCAGCATCGACCGCTTCGCCGGAAGTCTGCGCGTGAAGCGCCGCGTAGCGATCATTAGGCAGGCTTGACAAGCGAAGATCAGCTTAGCTCCCTCGTACATCAGCAATGGCAACAGTCGTAGCTTGCGCGTCTCGCTCATGCGGGATTCCTCAATATAAGAAATTGGCCGGTACTATCGCAGCACCAAGTCGCGGTTGATGATCCTGCGCACCAGCGGACCAGCTGACAGAGGTCCGAGCGCGAGCGTGAGCGATGACGTCTACAGCATGATGGCGCGATTTCACATCACTTGCATGCGGCTCTATCCATAGGCAACACGGCTGTTCTCTTTATCGAGCATTCGCTATCCCCGTAGCATCAACATATAGCGCCAATCGCAGCGTCATATATAGGCTCCGCCATTGTGTCGATCACGTCGTCTCGCCTCCGATTGGGAGCGACACACAGTAGTTTCAAACACTCCATAGCACATCGCTGCTGGATGCTATTTCAATATATCAAGATGCCAAATCAAGCATGACATGCTCGGATTTATCTACGTTTAGCTGGCATTGAGCAGGACCGCGCGCCGTGTGAAACCATGGGGATATCAGACCATATCGAATCGGTCTTGATGGACTTGCCACACCCTATGACGCTGTACCGTGAGCGTATAGCGCTTGTCGTGATCGTCCATGGCGTGCGTCCCTTACTTTGCCTTCCGGGTGTAGGCAATCAGCAGCTGTGCGCTCGCATCGATCAGCGCTTCGCGATTCCGATCAATCCGCAGACTGAGCCGGTAGCGACCCGCGGGAAGTGATGGGCTGTAAGCGAATGCGAACTCCTCGGACACCGTCTCCGCCGAAGACAGGCCAGCTTCCTGCATCGCCATCGGATCTGCATCGAACGCGAACAAGCTCGGCGCAACACCGTCGGCAGCCAAGGCAACGGGCGCCTCCTGCTCTCTGTCGACGCGTTGACTCCGCTCCAATCCCACCTTGGCAGAGCCAGATCGCTGGACGCGCTCCAGTTGCAGAACCGCCCCCACACCGGCACGCACCAGACGGTCGCCGGCATCTGCCACCGCAGCCGAATCACGGCCTGTCAGTCGCACGCCGATGAAGATCGGCGGTTCCGCGTCATCGGCCTGTGCGGGCAAGTCGAACTCCACTTCAATCGGGCCCGCGTCATGAGGGGCCAAATCACGCACCAACGGCACGACAGTTCGCATTTCACTCCGCTCCTCTGCGATGGGCTTGCTTGCGGGCTGTGACGGCCCGCCGCATCCGGCTATCAAGCCGATCATCAGCGCCAACAGTGGAAGGCGCACTAGGTGCTTTGCAATGGGCACACGTAACCCTCTGAATGGTGTCGATGTCGCAGCCGAGAGCGCCTGGATCACTTTGCCCAGGCCACTCGCTGCCATGGTAGCGACAATCTCGCCTCCTTTCACGGGCTAGGTCTGCGTGCTGCCCGCATCGCCCTCGACCACCGACACCACCACCTCGCCAGTACGCACGGTGATCCGTACCTTGCTACCAATGGCGAAGCCAAGCTGTTCCAGCCACAGGTCGCTCAGGCGAAGGACCGGTACGTGATGGTTGCCAGCGGTGGCGTGCGCGCCGAGACAAGAAGCAGGATCCGGCACTGAGTGGACTAAAAGCTACGCATGCGGACGGCATCCTGGCTCCCCAACCGTATCCTTAACCAGTTTTCAGAGGTTAGAATGCGTTCGAATCGCCGACAGGGCCTATGACATGCCGCTCCCGTTT
The DNA here is from genome assembly GCF_900111955.1 of Pseudomonas sp. NFIX10. NCBI lineage: Bacteria > Pseudomonadati > Pseudomonadota > Gammaproteobacteria > Pseudomonadales > Pseudomonadaceae > Pseudomonas > Pseudomonas sp. NFIX10. The sequence goes on from NZ_FOKH01000006.1 coordinate 98,501, forward strand.
CATCCCTCGCTGAAGAAGCTTCCGCAGGAGTGTCGAGAATGGATGGAGCATGTTCAAAAGACGGGCGACTATGATCGGTATGCTGCTGCGATCGAGAAGTTTCTGGAAATTCCTGGCCCGCTCGATCCCAAGGCGGGACTTCAGCTGGATCGCCTTGGGCATTACTTCAATGTTGCAACCTGCGATGCGTACTTCCGCTCCGACATAGCGGAACTTGACCGCTTCCTGCAATGGACGGTAGCGATTCGCGCATTGGTATTGCGATGGCACGGCATGCACAGCGAGATGCATCCCGACCTCGGAAATTGGCCGATGCAATTCTGGGACAGCATGAAAGCCGCCGGCCCCGCCATTTTGTCATGGTGGGATGAGGCCAGGGTCTGCGGCAAGCGTTTCCTGGAGATGGCAGAGAAGGATCAGCGCATCAACACTGTCGCGCAATCACGCAGAGTCGCTGATGGAACGAATGATGCCTTCCTGGCTTTCCTTTTCTCCAATGCGTTTGGCATTCCTACGGATTTCGCACCTCAAAGGCCTGTGATTGCAGAGTATCAAGCGCTGCTGGAAAACTGGCGAACCACTGATGAAGCCGTTTTCGTCAATGTGATGCAAGGCGCTGCCGACTTCCATATCAGTCGAAGCAAGCACAGTACGGGATCGACGTTCTACGAGTTCGATCGCGACATCGATCGTCTTTTCCCGGGCGAGCTGCTGGCTGTGCAAGCGTTGCGGCGCAGAGACGAACTTCCCGAATTCAAGACAGACCACTTCCTGATCGATGCCCCATGGGCAATCGTGCGCGACCTTCCTCAAGTTGAGCCACATCCGCTGGCTGCTGCCGTCGAAGCGCGACTTAAACGAGACTATCCGCTTTTCCGTTGACCCTCATGTTGAAAGGACTCCGCCATGAACGATACGTCACACACTGGTCGCACCGCTGATCTGGTTGCCTTGGCCCAGGCGACAGATGCCAATGGCCATGTCGATCTAACGGCTTACCAGGCCCAGCGCCTCATTCTTCTTCACCAATCGGTCGATGGACTGGATGCGCGAGGATTGGTGGCGGACCTGACCGCATCTCCTGCTTATGCGAGTACGGAAGGCCAAGCACTTGTTCCATGAAGGGGCCGCCGCCACGAATGGCGGATTGGGGGACACGAAACCGATCTCACGGTTGCGTAGCTGAGCATGCTCGTCAGCCGTCGCCTCGACCATGTTGCGGCCAGCGAACCAGAACTGGCCAGATGCCGGACGGTCAAGGAGTCCTAAGATGTTCAGCAGTGTGCTTTTGCCGGAACCGGATGTACCGAGAATCGCGCACGTTTGCCCACGCTGAATATTGAGCGTCACATCACGCAGAACGGGCATGTTTTGCCCCGCCATAGGATAAGACTGGCAGACATCGCTCATGGCGATGAGCGAATGTGTCGACTGTGGCTCCATGCCGGACCTCTTTTCTCTATTGATCCAGCCGTCTGGCCAGAGGTTTCGCGAAGCGACACATGAGGGGGGAGGTGCTTCTTGAGGCGAGAGTATTTACCACAAAAATCGGAAAGAAGGAAAAAGCATCTCAACCGTACTGGCAAGGCGCCCGCTCGCTTCGATATCCCATAGCCATGAGTGAAGGTATTTCCAAAACACGAAAAAAAGCCACTCCTCTGAGTGGCTTTTTTCTGAATCTTGGAGCGGGAAACGAGACTCGAACTCGCGACCCCGACCTTGGCAAGGTCGTGCTCTACCAACTGAGCTATTCCCGCGTCTTGGTGTGGCGCATTCTATAGGTTCAGATTACGCCGTCAACCCTTTGATTCAAAAAAGTTTTATTTCGGCTCTACATCCGTCCGCAGATGCGGCCAGGCGGCGCGCAGGTATTGGACCATCGACCACAACGTCAAGCCTGCGGAAATGAGCAGCAGCGCATAGCCCAACAGCACCCAGAAGCTGAAATCAGACGGGTTGGCCAGCAGGATCACCAGCGCGAGCATCTGCGCGGCGGTTTTCCATTTGCCGAGGTTCGACACGGCGACCTGGGCGCGAGCGCCCAGTTCGGCCATCCATTCCCGGAGTGCCGAGACGACGATTTCGCGACCAATGATCACCGCCGCCGGCAAGGTCAGCCAGAGGTTGCCATGTTCCTGCACCAGCAGCACCAGGGCCACCGCGACCATCAGCTTGTCGGCCACCGGATCAAGGAACGCGCCGAACGGCGTGCTCTGCTCCAGGCGTCGGGCCAGGTAACCATCCAGCCAGTCCGTCGCGGCGGCGAAGGCGAAGACCGAGGCGGAGGCCACGTAGCTCCAGTGGTACGGCAAATAGAACAGCAATATGAAGATCGGGATGAGCAGGACGCGTAGAACGGTAATCAGGTTTGGGATATTCATCGGCACAACTGGCTACGAGGTTGACGGGCATTCTACTCGCTATGCAAGTTTGCATAAATCGACTCTGCGAGCTTTTTACTGATACCGGGTGCTTTGGCTATCTCCTCGATGCTGGCACGAGACAGTTCCTGCAATCCACCAAAATGTTTCAACAAGTCGCGACGGCGCGTCGGGCCGACGCCTGCCACACCCTCAAGTGTAGACGTGCGGCGCGTCTTGCCACGGCGGGCACGGTGTCCGGTGATGGCGAAACGGTGGGCTTCGTCGCGGATCTGTTGGATCAGGTGCAGCGCTGGCGAATCTCCCTTGAGGGTGAATTCATGGGCGGCATCGTTCAGGTACAAGGTCTCGAAACCGGCCTTGCGTGTCGCGCCCTTGGCCACGCCGAGCAGGATCAGGTCGGGGACCATCAACTCATTGAGCACATCGCGGGCCATGGACAACTGGCCCTTGCCGCCGTCCACCAGGAGGATATCCGGCAACTTGCCCTCTCCGTCCTTCAGCTTGCCGAAGCGCCGCATCAACGCCTGATGCATCGCGGCATAGTCATCGCCCGGCGTGACGCCTTCGATGTTGTAACGGCGGTAATCGGACTTGATCGGGCCTTCCGGACCGAACACCACACAGGAGGCCACGGTCGCCTCGCCGCTGGAGTGGCTGATGTCGTAGCACTCCAGCCGTTGCGGCGGCTCATCCAGGTTGAGGACATCGGCCAGGGCATCGAACCGCGCCGCCACGTGCTGACGATTGGCCAGGCGCGCGCCCAGGGCCTGTTCGGCGTTGGTCACGGCCAGTTGCTGCCAACGGGCGCGGGTGCCGCGAACACGGTGGCTGATGGTCAGTTCACGACCGCGGAGCTTGTCGATGGCTTCGATCAGGGCCGGGAAATCTTCATGGACCACGTTGACGATCAACTCGGCCGGCAAGTCCCGTTCCGGACTGCTGATGTAGTACTGGCCCAGAAACGCCGCCATGACCTCGGCCACGTCTTCCTCGATACCCACTTGGGGGAAGAAGTTCTTGCTGCCCAGCACCCGACCGCCGCGCACGCTGATCAAATGCACGCAGGCGCCGCCCGGGTTGATGAACGCCGCGACCACATCGACATCGCCGCTGCCGCCTTCCATGCTCTGCTGGTCCTGCACACGGCGCAGCAGACCGATCTGGTCGCGCAGCTCGGCGGCCCGTTCGAACTCAAGGTTGACTGCCGCGTCCTCCATGGCTGCCGACAGTTCATCGGTCAGCGCATTGCTGCGGCCCTCCAGGAACATCACCGAGTGACGCACGTCCTCGGCGTAGACCTGGGGCTCGACAAACCCCACGCAAGGCGCCTTGCAGCGTTTGATCTGGTATTGCAGGCAGGGCCGAGTGCGGTTCTTGTAGTAGCTGTCTTCACATTGGCGAACGAAGAAGGTCTTCTGCAGCAGGCTGAGGCTTTCACGAATCGCCCCGGCGCTGGGATAAGGGCCGAAATACCTGCCCTTGGCCTTCTTGGCCCCCCGATGAATGCTCAGGCGCGGAAACGCCCCGTCGGACAGAAACACGTAGGGGTAGGATTTGTCGTCGCGCAGCAGGATGTTGTACGGCGGGCGCCATTCCTTGATCAGCGTCTGCTCGAGCAGCAGAGCCTCGGTTTCATTGGCGGTGATCGTCGTTTCGATTTGCGCGATGCGCCCCACCAGGGCAGAGGTCTTCGGGGCCAGGCCGGTCTTGCGAAAGTAACTGGCCAGGCGTTTCTTGAGGTTCTTGGCCTTGCCGACATAAAGCAGGCGCGCCTCGCTGTCGAACATGCGGTACACGCCGGGGCGACCGCTGCAGGTGGAGAGGAACGCGCTGGGATCAAACAATTCAGTCATTTTCAGGCGCTGGCATCGACCATGCCGTGGCGCACCGCCAACAGTGTCAATTCGACGTCACTGCTGATCGAAAGCTTCTCGAAGATACGGTAACGGTAGGTGTTGACGGTCTTGGGAGACAGGCACAGCTTGTCGGAGATGATCTGTACCTTCTGGCAACCGACAATCATCAGGGCAATCTGGATTTCCCGTTCCGACAGCGCATCGAAAGGCGAATCGTTGGTCGGCTGGAACGACTTGATCGCCAACTGCTGGGCGATCTGCGGGCTGATGTAGCGTTGCCCGGCAAAAACCAGACGAATGGCCTGGACCATCTCGTTCAAGCCCGCGCCCTTGGTGAGGTAGCCCGCCGCGCCCGCTTGCAACAGCCGGGTGGGGAACGGGTCCTCTTCGCAGACGGTTACCGCGACCACCTTGATGTCCGGGTGACTGCGCAGCAGCTTGCGCGTGGCTTCAAGACCGCCGATGCCAGGCATCTTGACGTCCATCAACACCACGTCGGGTTTCAACTCACGCGCCTTGATCAGCGCCTCTTCACCGGATTCAGCCTGACCAACTACCTGCAGGCCGTCGATGTCAGCCAGCATTCGTGTAATGCCCGTACGGACGAGATCATGGTCATCGACCACTAACACCCTAATCAAGCAGACACCTCACGATTTGGTCTTATTTGGGTTGCACAACACCTTAGCAAAAAAGCATCCCGCAGACCTAGCGTAAAGGGACAGATAAAAGTTACAGCACATCTTTATCGGCACGACATCCGAGGCGTCAAGCACCGGCGTCTCGCTGCATCCTCAGGAAACACTCGTCCTCGCCCACGACACGCAGGCCCATGCGTTCGTACAACGCCCTGGCGGGATTGTCCTTGAACACCGTCAGGCGCAGCGCCGGGCGACGTTCCAGCGCCACCAGGTCCCAAACCTGTCCGATCGTCCAGGTACCGGCGCCTTGCCCGCGGAACGCCTCGTTTATCTGCAGCTCACGGATATACAACGCCCGGGCATCACGACTGAGGCTGACAAAGCCCAGCGCCTGGCCTTCACGACTGATTATCCAGTTCTGGCGAATGATCCAGGCCAGGTCGAACGCTTCGTCCTGCCAGAGCAAATCATGCCTGAGGTAATAGGCAAGCATGTTGTCGCAGGTCAACTGCCGGGCGAAGTCGATGTCCCCACTCGTTGCAGCACGCCACTCGAAGCTCATGAAGACCTCATTGAAGCACTGTCACCGGCACGACTTGCCCGTCCCAGCCGTTGACGTCGCGGCGGGCAATCACCAACAGCTCGCCCGGCCCCGGTGCCGCCGCGAGCCGTGAACCGTCCGGGCCCCAGATGGCACTGCGGCCAGCCGACTCCCAGCCTCCGGTGACGCCGCCATGATTAGCCATCAGCACGGTCATGGCATGCTGCCGGGCATAACCTTGCAACAACGTCGTATCGGGCACGTAGCCACCCTCGGTGATCAACACCCCTGCTGCATAGAGCGTAGCGCCCTGCCCGGCTGCCGCAGCAGCATGATTGGCGTGGGAAAAATCGGCACACACCGCCAGGGCAATGCGATCCTGCCCCACTGTCAGCATCGAGCCACCATGGCCCGGGGCGAAGGCGATTTCTTCCCCTGGGTGCAGATGCTGCTTGCTGTACACCCCAAGGGAGCCGTCGGCAGCGAGGACCAACGCGCCGATCACCACCGGAGCGTCGGCCGACAGCCGAATGGGCATGCCCACCACGGCGGTCAGGCCGAGCGCTTGTGCCCGGTCACGCAGCGGTTGCAGCACGGCGTCCTCCGGCAGGATCGCCAGATCCGCCGCCAGGCCGCGTTCGTAGCCGGTGAGCGACAGTTCAGGGAATACCAGCAACTGCACCCCCTGCTCAGCGGCAGCCTGCATGAAACGCTGATGACACGCGAGGTTGGCGCGAAGGTCTCCCGCGACGGAAATCGACTGGGCGGCGGCGAAGACTGGAGCGGTCATGGGTCATCCCTGGGAGGCGGTGCAAACCTGAAGTTTGTCATAAAGCCCAGCGGACTCAAGCCAGGGCGAACAATTGCATGCCCTCGATAGAATTTTCTGATTGAACCGCCGCCCTGCCCTCTAGTAAGCTCAGGGCCATTCATCGGAGACAGACCATGTTCAACGCCCTCTCACCGCTTCAAACCGCCAGCGCCCCGCGCTCGGTTGCGGCTGCCCGGGCGAACAGCGTTCAAACTCCGGTCAGCTTTTATTTTGGGTATTGGTTTAGCCACTGGCGCGCCTGATACCCAACCGGCGCCCACTTTAAAACGGGTCGCCTTCCAGAGTTTTCCAAACCCCCGGTCGGCCTCCCGACCGGGGGTTTTGTTTTTCCGGCCCCACACATTTGCAGCACCAGACAACTTGAGGATTGAGCCATGAACTACGCCACTTATTACCGTTACGACAGTTTTTCCGCCTGGCGATTTACCAGCCACCGCTCGGGACAGCCTGCCGCCTCCGATCGGTCACCTACCGGTGGCAAGCCTCAATTGCGGGCCCATACGGCCAATTGTCGAACACCCCACTAGGACCGGCGCGGGAACGAACCCGCTGCCCGTCCAGGAAGCCAGATCATGAATTCGTCCGTCTCTGCTTTGCCGCTGTCCACGCTCAACCCTGCCAACGAAGCCCTGACCCTGCGTCTGCCGAGCTCGTTGCAACTCAAGCATCAATTGCCGCTCAGCACCGCGTTGAGCCACCAAGTGAGCGTCCATCGCCAGGCCGTCCGCGCGATCCTCAACGGCGAAGACGCCCGCCTGCTGGTCATCGTCGGCCCCTGCTCGATCCATGACCCCGAATCCGCCCTCGAATACGCCGCGAACCTGGCTCGCGCGGCCCACGAAGTGAGCGACAGCATGCTGTTGGTCATGCGCGCTTACGTGGAAAAGCCCCGCACGACTGTGGGTTGGAAAGGCTTGGCCTACGATCCCGGCCTGGATGGCAGCGACGACATGGCCGCCGGCCTGACCTTGTCCCGGGAGTTGATGCGCGAAATGCTGCAACTGGGCCTGCCCGTCGCCACCGAACTGTTGCAACCCCTGGCTGCCAGTTACTTCGATGACCTGCTCAGTTGGGTCGCCATTGGCGCTCGCACCACCGAATCGCAGATCCACCGGGAGATGGCCAGCGGGCTGGGCATGCCGGTGGGGTTCAAGAACGGCACGGACGGCGGGGTCGGCATCGCCTGCGACGCCATGCGCTCCGCCGCCCATCCCCATCGGCATTTCGGCGTCGACAGCCAGGGGCATCCGGCGATCATCCAGACGCCGGGCAATCCTGACACCCACCTGGTGCTGCGCGGCGGTCATCGCGGACCGAACTATGACCGCCAGAGCGTCACGCAGATACACAGCGACCTGACCCGCCTCAAGATACCCGCGCGGATCATGGTGGACTGCAGCCACGCCAACAGCGGCAAGGACCCGCTGCGTCAGCCGCAGGTGTTCAATGACGTGCTGGACCAACGGCTGCAAGGGAACCGCTCCCTGATCGGCATGATGCTCGAAAGCCACCTGTTCGAAGGCTGCCAGCCGCTGGGCCCGTCGATGCGCTACGGCGTCTCGGTCACCGATGGTTGCCTGGGCTGGGAGTCCACCGAGCAGTTGTTGCGCGAGGCTCATCGCCGGTTGCAATTGCCAGCCTGAGGTCCCGAACCCACCGTCCCCTGGAACCCGGGGCAGGTGGAGCTCTTTGTGGGAGCGAGCTCGCTCGCGATGGCGTCAGTTCAGCCGGCCTTGGTGTTGCCTGACACACTGTCATCGCGAGCAAGCTCGCTCCCACAAGGATTGCGCGGGACTAGCCTCAGCCCGACGTGCTGGAACGCACCCGGACCGTCACCCACTCGGAGCGCTGGCTGACGTCATCCAGGCGCTCGACCTGATAGAACACGCTCACCGACCTGTCGCGCTGGTCCTGCCAGTAACTTGCGGGAATCACGAACATGAGCGGTTTACCTGCCGTGGCCTCGGTGATTTCGCGTTCAAGCACATAAGCGGAGTTGCCATTGCACTGCAACCAGACCAGCTCGCCCGCCTCAAGCCCGGGATCATCAATGACAATCGACACCCCCTCTTGCAGGTCGTCGACCTCCAGCCAACCGTCGTTCATCTCCCGAATCTGAAGGGCCTTCAACGCAGGGCGCTGCAGCGGCCCGATGTGCAACGACAAGGGCTCAGCCCGACGCACCGAGTGTCCACGCCTGACGACATAGGTCAGGGCCAGGTCGTGTCCGGAATGGGGCGCGATCAGCGCATGATCGATCCAGAGCGATACCTCGCGGCCCACCGCATGGGCTTCTATGTCCAGCACATCGCGCCACAGCGCTTTGAAATCCTTGCTGGCCGTCAGGATCAGCCGATCGCCGACCGCCATCCTGGCGTAGGGCCGAATGCTCACCCATGTGCCTTCAGGCACCCGACTCGGATCGAGGCTGCCCCTCACCGCATCCTTGGCAATGGCAGGCAGCAGTTGCGGCGATGCATCGCCGATCTCCAGTTGCAGGTGTTCCGAAAACAGTGTGGCCGGCAACCGCTTGCCCGTCACCTGGTAGGAGATCTCCAGCGAGCCGCCGTCCAACTCGGCGATATGCGGTTCGCGCACGACGAACACGACGTCTCGCCCCACTTGCCGTTCCGTGACAAACCCGGCCACTTCATGCCGGTAGGGTTCGCCATCGTTGTTGAGGCCGTGCCAACGCAGCAACACCTCATCCCCGCAGGTCATCATGGGATAAGGCTTGACGGTCACCACGGCGTTGCGCCAAGCGGGGTTGATCACCCCGTCCCTGGCCGCTGCCAGGACCGGTGGCGGCAGCCTTGTTGCTGGGGTTGAACGGAATCGTTGAAGCGATGGATAGGTGATCATGTACAGGCTCCAGTCCCTGGATGAAGGCACCGTTTGAATAACGGCGCCCGGCGGAGCCATTAAAACCCGCTCGCGCCAAACCCACAGCCAGACAAGACGACAGCGCGAGTGGTCCTTGGCGCTCGAACCTGTAGCTGCAAACGACAGCGGTTATAGGAGACCTCCTACACCCTCAAGTACCGCTGGGTTACCTCCCACTCTTCCCACTTTTTTTATTCCAGTTTCCCTGGATCAGAGCGGTTTCTTCCTACACCGCACAGGATGAGCCTGCATTAGAGTGAAGTCGCAAACTCAAGGTGAACCTCCTCGAAAAAGGTACGAACATGCAACGGAATGCAACCACTCAATTTCCCATCCTGCTGGTCCATGGGTTGTTCGGGTTTGACAAGATCGGCGGCTTCGAACTTTTCCATGGCATCAAACAGGCCCTACGCGCAGGCGGTGCCCGGGTGTTCATCCCGCACCTGTCGGCCACCCATTCCAACGAAGCCAGGGGCGAACAATTGCTGATTCAGATCGATCGGGTTCTGGCCGGCACCGGTGCCACCCGGGTCAACCTGATCGGCCACAGCCAGGGTGCGCTGGCCGCCCGGTATGCCGCCGCCCTGGCCCCCGACAGGGTGGCTTCGGTCACCTCGGTCAGCGGCCCCAACCATGGCTCCGAACTGGCCGACTTCCTGCGCAAGGCCCTCACGCCCGGACGGCTGCCAGGACACGTGGCACGGGGCGTCGCCACGCTCTTCGCCGATTTCATCTCGCTGCTGGACGGCCAGGCGCAGCTATCGCCGGCCGCTGTCGCCGCGCTGCCGGCGCTGACCACCGAGGCCGTGGGCGCCTTTAATGACAAGTACCCCCAGGGCCTGCCGAAGCACTGGGGCGGGAACGGTCCGGAACGGGTCAACGGCGTGCGCTACTACTCATGGAGCGGCACGTTGCCAGAGGCGACGGACAAAGAACGGGAGCCTGTGCAGGTTTTCTGCCGCGCCTTTTCCGAATACTTCATCACCGAAGCCGGGCAGAACGACGGCCTGGTCGGGCGCTTCAGTTCGCACCTGGGCAAGGTCATTCGCTCCGACTATCCCATGAACCACCTGGAGGCCATCAGCCCGGGAGGCGGCAAGGCCTGCAAGGGGACAGACCCGGCAGAGCTTTACCTGCGCCACGCCGAGCGCCTGCGCAAAGCCGGCCTTTGATCGCCAGGCCCAAGGTTTTGACGCAATTTTGACAACACCCCGCCAATGAATCCGGTAGGCTCCACACCTTTAAATACATCGAAAGGAATTTGCCCCATGGCCAAAGCCACTGCCCGCCACATTCTGGTTTCCACCGAAGACAAGTGCAACGAACTCAAGGCCCAGATCGAAGCCGGTGCCGACTTCGCCGAAGTGGCCAAGGCCAACTCTTCCTGCCCGTCCAGCCGTCAGGGCGGCGACCTGGGTTCGTTCGGCCCGGGCCAGATGGTCAAGGAGTTCGACACCGTGGTGTTCAGCGCACCGATCAACACCGTCCAAGGCCCGGTCAAGACCCAGTTCGGCTACCACCTGCTGGAAGTCACCAGCCGCCAGGACTGATCCCGGTTTATCGGCATAACGGCCCGCCCTTCGGTGGGCCGTTGTGCTTGGGTCTCGCGGGACTGGCGATTCAGGCCCCGCTCGCGTACAAATCGTGTCATCGATCACCCGGCTCTAAGGCTGACAATGCGACTGGCGTTCCCTTCACTGCTATTGATTGCCATGGTCCTGCTGACAGGCGCCGCCGGCGTCGATGCAGCACCGCAACATGCCCTGACCGTCTATGGCGAACCCGCCAAATATGCCGAAGGCTTCGGCCACTTCGCCTACGCCAACCCCCAGGCACCAAAAGGTGGGACCATGCGCCGCTCGGCCGTGGAGATTGGCCACTTCGACCACATCCTGCCCTACATCGACAAAGGCATCGGCGTCAGCCAGATCGACGGGATGCTCTACTCGCCCCTGGCCCAGCGCTCGCTGGATGAACCCTATACCGTCTATGGCCTGGTGGCGCAGAAGATGGAGCGTGCCGACGATGGCCTGTCCCTGCGCTTCTACCTCAACCCCAAGGCCCGCTTCGCCGATGGCAAGCCCATCACCGCCCAGGATGTGCGCTATAGCTTCGAGCTGTTGATGACCCAAGGCAGCCTGCGCTATCGCACCCAGTTCGCGGCGGTCAAGGACGTCGTGGTCGAGGACGAGCGCACCGTGCGCTTCAACTTCAAGAACAACGAAAGCCGCACCCTGCCCTTGGACATCGCCACCCTGCCGGTCTTACCCGAACATTGGTGGAAGACGCGCGACTTCGCCAACGGCGGCGGCTACGAGGCGCCACTGGGCAGTGGCCCCTACCGGGTGAGCAAGGTCGATTCCGGGCGCAGCATCACGTTCGAGCGCAATGCCGATTGGTGGGGCAAGGATTTGCCGGTCAGTCGTGGGCTCTACAATTTCGACCATTTCAGCATCGAGTATTTTGGCGACACTGACGTCGCTCGCCAGGTGCTGCGTGGCGGCGCCTATGACTACAATCGCGAATTCTCCGCCACCGGCTATGCCATCGGCTACGACGGCCCGGCCCTGCAGGACGGCCGCCTGCAAAAGGCCCACCTGGCCAAAGAGGCGCCCCAGGCCGCCCAGGGCTTTGTCTTCAACCTGCAAAAACCGCAGTTCCAGGATCGCCGCGTGCGCCAGGCCCTGGCCATGCTCTGGGATTTCGAATGGAGCAACCGCCAGATGATGCGCAACGTCTATGTGCGTCAACAGAGTTACTTCTCCAACACTGACCTTGCCGCCCGAAAATTGCCCGATGCCGGCGAGCTGGCGATCCTGGAGCCGTTGCGCGGACAGATTCCCGACGAAGTCTTCACCCAGGTCTTCCAGGCCCCGAAAACCGATGGCAGCGGCGTGATCCGCGACAAACAATTGCAAGCCCTGGCCTTGTTGGAACAGGCCGGCTGGAAACCCGACGGCGACCGCCTGGTGAATGCCGAGGGCGAACCGCTGAGCTTTACCTTCCTGAACAGCCAGAACGGTATCGACCGCCTGCTGCTGCCCTACAAACGTACCCTGGCGCAAATCGGCATCGACATGAGCATTCGCCGCATCGACGCCTCCCAGTACGTCAATCGCCTGATGAGTCGCGACTACGACATGATCATCACCGCCTACCCCGTCAGCACCTCGCCGGGCATGGAACTCTACAACTACTTCGGTTCGGCGGCCGCCAACGATCCGGGGGCCAACAACTACATGGCCCTGAAGGACCCGGCGGTGGACGCGCTGATCGATGGTTTGGTCAAGGCCAGCACCCAAGCCGACATGCTGCGCCATGCCCACGCCCTGGACCGGGTGCTGCAATGGAATTACTACTGGATCCCCAACTATTACCCGCCGGGCAGCTCGACCGTGTGGTGGAACCGCTTCGGCATGCCCAAGGTTCAGGCCAGCAATGACGAAGCCATCGAAAGCTGGTGGGAAGTGAGCACCACACCGTTGACCAACGAGCAGATGCGCGCCGAACGCATCAGGCGCGGCACACCCGGAGGGCCGCATTGATGTGGGCTTATATCGCGCGGCGCCTGCTGCTGATCATTCCCACGCTGGTGATTATCCTGCTGGTGAACTTCGTCATCGTGCAGGCCGCACCCGGCGGGCCGGTGGAACAGGCCATCGCCCACCTACAAGGCATCGGCGGCACCAGCGTCGGCGGTTCGGGCAATGAGATGAGCGGCAATTCCCGCGCCAGTCGCGGCCTGGACCCGCAACTGATCAAGGACATCGAGAAACAATACGGCTTCGATAAACCGGCCCACGAGCGCCTGTGGCTGATGCTCAGCAGCTATGCGCGCCTCGACTTCGGCAAGAGCTTCTTCCGCGGCGCCACGGTCACCGACCTGATCCTGGAAAAGATGCCGGTGACCATTTCCCTTGGGCTCTGGGCGACCTTGATCACGTACCTGGTGTCGATTCCCCTGGGCATTCGCAAGGCCGTGCGCCACGGCTCGGCATTCGACGTGTGGAGCAGCACCGCGATCATCATTGGCTACGCCATGCCGGCGTTCCTCTTCGCGATGTTCCTGATCGTGGTGTTCGCCGGCGGCACCTCGCTGAACTGGTTTCCGGTGCGCGGGCTGGTGTCGGACAACTTCGAGTCGCTGTCGACGCTGGGCAAGATCGCCGATTATTTCTGGCACCTGGTGCTGCCGGTCACCTCGCTGGTGATTGGCGGCTTCGCCACCCTGACGATCCTGACCAAGAACTCGTTCCTCAATGAAATCACCCGCCAATACGTGGTCACGGCGCGAGCCAAGGGCATGAGCGAACGCCGGGTGCTGTACGGCCATGTGTTCCGCAATGCGATGCTGCTGGTGGTCTCCGGTATTCCCCAGGCGTTCATCAGCGTGTTCTTTGCCGGCTCCTTGCTGATCGAGGTGATCTTTTCCCTCGACGGGCTGGGCCGCATGAGCTACGAGGCCGCGGTGTCCCGGGATTATCCGGTGGTGTTCGGCTCGCTGTTCATCTTCACGCTGTTCGGCCTGCTGATCAAACTCATCGGCGACCTCTGCTACACCCTGGTGGACCCGCGCATCGACTTCGCCGCGAGGAACGCCTGATGTTCAAGCTTTCCCCCTTGGGCCGTCGACGCTTCGAGCGTTTCAGGAAAAACCGCCGGGGCTGGTGGTCGTTGTGGCTGTTCATCGGTCTGTTCATCCTGAGCCTGGGCGGCGAGTTGATCGCCAATGACAAGCCACTGGTGGTGAGCTACCAGGGCTCGCTGTATTTCCCGGTATTCAAGCGCTACACCGAGCAGGAATTTGGCGGGCAGTTGCCGTTCCAGGCCGACTACCGCAGCAGCTACGTGCAGAACCTGATCCACAAGGACGGCGGCTGGCTGTGGTTTCCGCCGATCCCGTTCAGCGATGACACCCCCAACTACGACCTCACCCAACCCGCCCCGAGCCCACCCTCATCGGTGAACTGGCTGGGCACCGATGACCAGTCCCGGGACGTGCTGGCCCGGGTGATCTTCGGCGCGCGGGTGTCGATCCTGTTCGCCCTGGCCCTGACCGCCATCAGTGCGCTGATCGGCATCGCCGCCGGTGCGTTGCAGGGGTATTACGGCGGCTGGGTGGATCTGCTCGGGCAACGCCTGCTGGAAGTCTGGTCCGGCCTGCCAGTGCTCTATCTGTTGATCATCCTGTCCGGCTTCGTCGAGCCGAACTTCTGGTGGCTGCTGGGGATCATGGCGCTGTTTTCCTGGCTGGCCCTGGTGGACGTGGTCCGCGCCGAGTTCCTGCGCGGGCGCAACCTGGAGTACGTCAAGGCGGCCAGGGCCCTGGGGCTCAGTGATCGCAAAGTGATCGTGCGGCATATCCTGCCCAACGCGATGAACGCCACCCTGAGCTACCTGCCCTTCATCCTCACCGGGGCGATCTCCACCCTTACCGCCCTGGATTTCCTCGGTTTCGGCATGCCGGCCGGTAGCGCCTCCCTGGGCGAGTTGATCGCCCAGGGCAAACAGAACCTGCAAGCGCCATGGCTGGGGCTGACAGCATTTTTCACCCTGGCCCTGATTCTTTCCCTGTTGGTGTTTATCGGCGAAGCGTTGCGAGACGCGTTCGACCCACGCTCTTGAAAACAACCATGAAGCGGACCCTTGAGATGAGCGACAACCTGATCGAAATCCGCGACCTGAGCGTGGCCTTCAACGACCAGACGGTGGTGCGCAACCTGTGCCTGGACATCCGCCCCGGCGAATGCCTGGCCCTGGTGGGCGAGTCGGGTTCCGGCAAGTCGGTGACGGCCCATTCGATCCTGCAATTGCTGCCCGAAACCGGCACCCGCACCACCGGGAGCATTCGCTATCGCGGCCAGGAACTGCTGGGCGCCGACGCCAAGACCCTGCGGGAGTTGCGCGGCAACCGCATCGCCATGATCTTCCAGGAGCCGATGACCTCGCTGAATCCGCTGCACAGCGTCGAGAAGCAGATCGGTGAAACCCTGATGCTGCACCGGGGCCTGGGCGGCAAGGCGGCGCGCGAGCGTATTCTGGAGCTGCTGGCCCTGGTGGGCATCCAGAAACCCGCCGAGCGGCTCAAGGCCTACCCCCATCAACTGTCCGGCGGCCAGCGGCAACGGGTGATGATCGCCATGGCCCTGGCCTGCGAGCCGGAGCTGTTGATCGCCGACGAACCGACCACCGCCCTGGACGTGACCGTGCAACGCAAGATTCTGCTGTTGCTCAAGTCCTTGCAGCAACGGCTCGGCATGTCCTTGCTGCTGATCAGTCACGACCTGAACCTGGTGCGCAGCATCGCGCAACGGGTGTGCGTGATGAAGGCCGGGGAAATCGTCGAGCAGGCGCCGTGCGAAACCCTGTTCAGCGCACCGAAACATCCCTACAGCTGCGTGCTGCTGCACGCCGAACCGGAAGGCGAGGCCCTGCCCCGGGATGAGCGCGAAGACGTGTTGCAGGTGCGGGACCTGCGCGTGAGCTTTGCCCTGGGCGGCGGGTTGTTCCGGCGCAAGGAATATTTGCGCGCCGTGGACGGTATCAGCCTGAGCGTCCAGCGCGGCAAGACCCTGGGCATCGTCGGCGAATCCGGTTCCGGCAAGTCCACCCTCGGCCAGGCGATCCTGCGGCTGGTCGAATCCGAAGGCAGCATTCACTTCCAGGGCCAGGCCCTCGAACAGTTATCCCACAAGGCATTGCGGCCATGGCGCAGGAAGATGCAGGTGGTGTTCCAGGACCCGTTCGGCAGCCTCAGCCCGCGAATGTCGGTGCAGCAGATCATCAGCGAAGGCCTCGAAGTCCACAGCCCGTCCAGCCCCGAGGAATGTGAAGCACGGGTGATCCAGGCCCTTGAGGAAGTCGGCCTCGATCCGCAGAGCCGCCACCGCTACCCCCATGAGTTTTCCGGCGGCCAGCGCCAACGCATCGCCATCGCCCGGGCCTTGGTGCTCAAGCCGGCGCTGATTCTGTTGGACGAACCGACCTCGGCCCTGGACCGCACCGTGCAGAAACAAGTGGTCGCACTGCTGCGCCAGCTCCAGGAAAAGCACGGCCTGACCTACCTGTTCATCAGCCACGACCTGGCGGTGGTCCGCGCCCTCGCCCACGACATGATCGTGATCAAAGATGGCAAGGTGGTCGAGCAAGGCGCCAGTCACGACGTATTCGATTCGCCCCAGCATCCCTATACCAAAGAGCTGTTGGCGGCGGCACTTCCCAGGTAAAGGCCGCGGCGACTGTAGCGCTCAACTGTCGCGGCGCTGATCCAGTGCTTGGGCAAATTCGCCAATGGTCTCCACGACCTGCTGCGCCCCTCGGTGGATGTCGAGGATAACGGTACCCGCCTGGTTCGCCAGCTTCACGCCCTGCTCCGCCTTGAGGGTGCTGGACTGCATGCTGGTCACCGCTTGCCTGGCGAGGTCGCGGTTCTTGCCGACGACTTCGGTGATGGCCACCGTGGCCTGGCTCGTGCGCCGTGCCAGGTTGCGCACTTCATCGGCGACCACGGCGAATCCCCGCCCCTGTTCCCCGGCGCGCGCCGCTTCGATGGCCGCATTGAGCGCGAGCAGGTTGGTCTGTTCGGCGATCCCCCGGATGGCATCGACGATGCTGCCGATTTCCTCGGACTGGGCGCTCAGCGCACTGATTCCCGTGGCCACCCGCTGGAGTTCATCGGCGATGCTTTGCACCACGGTGACCGTTTCCTGGACAACCGCCGTGCCAAGCCGGGTGTGCTCGTCGGTCTGCCGGGACGTCTCGAAGGCCAGCCGCGCCGCGTTGGATTCGCTCTGGCGCTGCTCGACCTCGCGGGTGTGATCGGTGGCGAACTTGACCACGCCGTACAATCTTCCCTGGGCGTCGTAGAGCGGGTTGTAGGTTGCCTGCAACCAGACCGTGGCGCCTTGCTTGTCGATACGCTGGAACAGGCCGGTCACATACTCCCCCCGATTCAATCCAGCCCAGAACCGGCGATACGCGTCGCTCTGGACCTCACTGGGCTTGCAGAACAGGCGGTGGTGCTGGCCGCAAACCTCCTCCAGGCGATAGCCCATCACCTTGAGGAAATTCGCATTGGCATTCACCACCTGACCATTGAGGTCGAACTCGATGACCGCCATGGAGCGGTCGATCGCGTGCCTGAAGCTGGACTCGGTCTGGGTCCGAAGGACATGCTCACTAACGTCCCGGGCCACTTCAATGACGCGTTGCAGCTTTCCCTCCTGGTCCAGCACCGGGATGTAGCGGGCCTCCACCCACAACCCATGCCCGTCGCGGGCCAGGTGCAAGAACTGTGCATCGACACTCAGGCCTTGCCCCACCTGTTGCCACACAGCGGCATATTCCCGACTGCGCGCGTAGGCAGGCTCGCAGAACATCTGGTGATGCTTGCCCTGAATGTCCTCGAGGGAATAGCCCAGCATCTTCAAGAACAACGCATTGGCACCGAGCACCTGCCCAGCCGGATCGAGTTCGATAATCGCCATTGCCTGATGGAAAGCGGCTCGCTCGGTCTCGAGAATAGCCTGCCTGGCCTGAATCGGGTGCAAGGTTTCCTGATGCTTGCGGGTGCGAATGAACATGGATACCACTCCGGAAACGTAAGTGCTTGGCCGCAGCCAACTGAAGGCACGATGCCTTGTTTGCTAGAGAGGAACCATTAAGCCACTATCCTCCCATAAATTGTACAATTTTATTTATTTGTACAAGAAATTGCGAAGCCGGAATATTCACCCAACGGCTTAATGCCAACCGATTTTCCAGCGTTTGTCATCGCGCAACTCTGACCAGTCGAACAGCTCCACGCGCCCGCTGTGAACTGACTGAAGCTTAATCTGTACAGGAGCTCCCGCCTCGTCAAAGATCAATTCGGTGACCAGAAAATGCTTTTCCCGATTGACTGGCGCGCAGGCCGTCCATTTGGAGAGCTTCAACTTACGGGGATTGAATTCACGTGTTCACCAAAAAAGGCAGGAAACCCGGGCAGGATCATGTACAAAAACAGCTACCCGTACAAGTTAACCCCGAAAATAACGGTGGCGCTTCGATCTTGGGACTTCCCCCGGCATAATGCGGCTCTTGGCGCCCGTCCATGGCTGCCGGCAAATCCCTCCTCTCTGGAAATGCCCGATGAACCCCACCGAAAGCCTCAAGGATTACAAGCGCGTGCGCACGCTGGCGATCCGTTCGTTGTTCGAGATCATCGAGCAGTCCAGCGAAGGCACGGTGATTGTCGACCGTGATGCGAACATCGTCTGGATGAACGAGCGCTACGCCCGCCGTTTCGGCCTGAACTCGGCGCAAGACGCGATTGGCCGGGCGTGCGAGAGCGTGATTCCGGGCAGCCTGTTGCGCGAAGTGGTGCGCACCGGGCGCCCGATCCTGCTGGACATGCAGGACACGCCCAAGGAGCCGCTGGTGGTGATGCGCCTGCCGATCCACGACAGCGCGGGCGCGGTGATCGGCGCCATCGGCTTTGCCTTGTTCGATGAATTGCGCAGCCTGTCGCCGATGCTCAAGCGCTACCTGAGCATGCAGGAAGAACTGGCCTCCACCCGCTCATTGCTACGGGCGCGGCAAACCAAGTACAACTTTGCCCATTTCATTGGCACCAGCAGCGCCGGCCTTGAGGTCAAGCGCCGTGCCCGACGCAGCGCCAGCGCCGATTCGCCGGTGCTGCTGCTCGGCGAAACCGGCACCGGCAAGGAACTGCTGGCCCAGGCCATCCACAGCGCTTCGCCGCGGGCGCACAAGGCGTTCGTCAGCATCAACAGCGCGGCGATTCCTGAATCGCTGCTGGAGGCCGAGTTCTTCGGCACCGCCCCGGGGGCCTTTACCGGGGCCGACCGCAAGGGCCGTGCCGGCAAACTGCAGATTGCCCAGGGCGGCACGCTGTTCCTCGACGAGATCGGCGACATGCCGCTGCCGCTGCAAAGCAAACTGCTGCGGGTGCTCCAGGAAAAAGAGTACGAACCGGTGGGCTCCAACGAGGTGCTGCAAAGCGACGTGCGAATCATCGCCGCCACCTCCATGGATCTGGAAGCGGCGATCAAGCGCGGAGAGTTCCGCGCCGACCTGTATTACCGCCTCAACGTGCTGCCGATCCGGGTCCCGCCCTTGCGCGAACGCCTGGATGACCTACCGGCCCTGAGCGAGGCGATCCTGGAAGAGTTGCGCAGCCGGCACGAACTGAACCCCGCCGCCCTCGACCTGCTGCGGCAACACGCCTGGCCGGGCAACATCCGCGAGCTGCGCAATGTGCTGGAACGGGCTGCGCTGCTCAGCGATGACCTGATACTCACGGCTGCGGACATCCGCGCGGCCATCGGGACCTTCATGCCGGTAACGCGCCCAGCGGACGTGAGCTTCGAACCCCTGCCCCATGAAACCTTCAGCCAGGCCCGGGCGCGCTTCGACCGACAATTGATCGTAACCACCCTCGCGCAATGCGGCGGCAAGGTGGTGGAAGCGGCCGAGCGGTTGGGGCTGGGGAGGTCGACGTTGTACAAGAAGATGGTGGCATTGGGGATTGCCGAATCTCAATAAAGAGACTTCATTCTCAAAATATAGACTGCCGGTTTTGGAGTGCTTTGCGCTCATCGCGAGCAAGCTCGCTCCCACAGATTATGGGGTTCTCTTGAGCTACGCGCCCAACTGTGGGAGCGAGCTTGCTCGCGATGAGGCCAGCCCACCCCATAAAAATCTCCAAACAGAGACAAAACCCTTGCTTCGCCCCTACTAAACCAAACAATTTCCTTATATTTCAGCCAGTTACACACCTGGCACAAAACTCGCTAAAGCCCCTCCATAGCATCACCACAACAATAACAATCCAGGAGACACACCATGAGTGTGATCATTGCCTTGGCAGCCCTCGCGCTGCTGATGGTCGCTGCCTACCGTGGCTACAGCGTTATCCTCTTTGCCCCCATCGCCGCCCTCGGTGCCGTCCTGCTCACCGACCCTTCCGCCGTCGCCCCCGCATTCACCGGGGTGTTCATGGAGAAAATGGTCGGCTTCATCAAACTGTATTTCCCGGTGTTCCTGCTCGGCGCGGTGTTCGGCAAGCTGATCGAACTGTCGGGGTTCTCTCGCTCCATCGTCGCCGCGGCGATTCGCTTGCTGGGGACGCGCCAGGCCATGCTGGTGATCGTGCTGGTCTGCGCCTTGCTGACCTATGGCGGCGTGTCGCTGTTTGTCGTGGTGTTCGCGGTGTACCCGTTCGCCGCCGAGATGTTCCGCCAGAGCAATATCCCCAAGCGTCTGATCCCGGCCACCATCGCCCTCGGTGCGTTCTCCTTCACCATGGACGCCCTGCCCGGCACGCCGCAGATCCAGAACATCATCCCCAGCACGTTCTTCAACACCACCGCCTGGGCCGCACCGTGGCTGGGGGTGATCGGTACACTCTTCGTGTTCAGCCTCGGCATGCTGTTTTTGCAACGCCAGCGCAACAAGGCCCAACGTGCGGGCGAAGGCTACGGCACCGAGCTGCGCAACGAGCCGGAAACCGCCGAAGACATCAAACTGCCGAACCCGTGGATCGCCGTTTCACCACTGCTGGCAGTGGGCATCATGAACCTGCTGTTCACCCAGTGGATTCCACAGTGGTACGGCAAGACCCACAGCCTGGCGCTGCCGGGCATGGCGACACCGGTGACCAGCGACATCGCCAAGCTCACCGCGATCTGGGCAGTACAAGCAGCGTTGCTGGTGGGCATCATCATGGTCTTGCTGTTCGGCTTCCGGGCCATTCGCAGCAAGCTGGCCGAAGGCAGCAAGAGCGCCGTGGGCGGCGCGTTGCTGGCGGCGATGAACACCGCTTCGGAATACGGCTTCGGCGCGGTCATCGCGTCTTTGCCGGGCTTCCTGGTGCTGGCCGACTGGCTAAAGAACATTCCCAACCCACTGGTCAACGAAGCGGTGACGGTCACGCTGCTGGCGGGCATCACCGGCTCCGCCTCGGGCGGCATGAGCATCGCCTTGGCGGCGATGTCCGAAAGTTTCATCAACGCCGCCCACGCCGCCAACATTCCCCTGGAAGTGCTGCACCGGGTGGCCGCCATGGCCAGCGGCGGCATGGACACCCTGCCCCACAACGGCGCGGTGATTACCCTGCTGGCGGTGACGGGGTTGACCCACCGCGAAGCCTACAAAGACATTTTCTGCATTACGCTGATCAAGACCCTCGCGGTGTTCTTCGTGATCGCTGTGTTCTACGCTACTGGCATTGTGTGAGGTTCCCATGACAACTCCTCTTTCGGGCAAGACCGCCCTGGTCACCGGTTCTACCAGCGGCATCGGCCTGGGCATCGCCTTGAGCCTGGCCAAGGCCGGCGCCAACCTGATCCTCAACGGCTTCGGCGATGCCTCGGCGGTGATCGCCGAGGTCAAACAATTCGGCGGCAAGGTCGGTCATCATCCGGCCGATGTCAGCGACCCGGCGCAAATCGCCGACATGCTCGCCTACGCCGAGCGCGAGTTCGGCGGCGTGGACATCCTGGTGAACAACGCCGGGATCCAGCACGTGGCCGCCGTGGAGGATTTTCCGGTGGAGCGCTGGGACTCGATCATCGCTATCAACCTGTCCTCGGTGTTCCATGCCACCCGCCTGAGCCTGCCGGGCATGCGCGCCAAAGGCTGGGGCCGGATCGTCAACATCGCCTCGGTGCATGGCCAGGTCGGCTCGGTGGGCAAGGCGGCGTATGTCGCGGCCAAGCATGGGGTGATCGGCCTGACCAAGGTGGTCGGCCTGGAGACCGCCACCAGCAACGTGACCTGCAACGCCATCTGCCCAGGCTGGGTGCTGACGCCACTGGTGCAAAAACAGATCGACGACCGCATTGCCGCCGGCGTTGACCCGCAACAGGCGCAGCATGATCTGTTGGCCGAGAAACAACCGTCCCTGGAATTCGTCACCCCGCCGCAACTGGGGGAACTGGTGCTGTTCCTGTGCAGCGAAGCCGGCAGCCAGGTGCGGGGCGCGGCGTGGAATATCGATGGTGGGTGGTTGGCTCAGTAGATCCCTTGCGGCGAGGGGATTCATCTCCGCTCTGTGGGAGCAAGGCTTGCCCGCGATGAACGAAAACGCGGTTTAGCTGTTAAACCGCAGTGCGGCCATCGCGGGCAAGCCTTGCTCCCACAGAGAGGGAATAAATCCCCCTCGCCACAGGATTGAGTCGCTCTATAGTGTGTACATAAGAAAACAAGAGGCACCCCATGTCCGACCTCCTCTGGCAACCCAGCCCCGAACGCATCGCCCAGTCGCGCATGAACGCCTTTCGCCGGTTCGTCAACGCGCGGCATCACCTGCAACTGAATGACTACCCCGCCCTGCACGCCTGGAGCATCGACCAGCGCGAGGCCTTCTGGCAGGCCATCGTCGACTTCTTCGAGATCCACTTTCACCACGCTCCCGACGCGGTACTGGTGGAGGGTGCGCAAATGCCCAGCGCCCAGTGGTTCCCTGGCGCCACGCTGAACTTCGCCGAGCACCTGCTGCGCCGCCGCGACGACGCCGTCGCGGTGGTGGCGCTGGGCGAGAACGGCGACCAGGAACAACTGACCTGGGCCGAACTCGCCGCCCATGTCGCCGGCCTGCAGAAAAGCCTGCAAGCCGCTGGCGTCATCCGGGGTGACCGGGTCGCCGCCTGCATGCCCAACACCTGGCAGACATTGGTGGGCATGCTCGCCAGCACCAGCCTGGGCGCCATCTGGTCATGCTCGTCACCGGACTTCGGCACCCAGGGCGTCATCGACCGGTTCGGCCAGATCGAGCCCAAGGTGCTGATCACCTGCGCCGGTTATCGCTACGCCGGCAAGGTCATCGACCAGCGGGCCAAGGTCAATGAAATCCTCGAACGGCTGCCATCGCTGCAACAACTGATCGTGTTGCCTTATGCCCAGCCTGGCGCCCGCCCCGAGGACTTCGAGACCCCAGCCGCGGTCGCGTTGTGGAACGACTTCTATCAACACGGTGGCGAACCGGAATTCGTCAGCGTTCCGTTCGACCATCCGCTGTACATCCTGTACTCCAGCGGCACCACCGGCGTGCCGAAGTGCATCGTCCACGGCACCGGTGGCGTGCTGCTGCAACACGTCAAGGAACATGGCCTGCACGTCGACCTCGGCCCCGAGGATCGGCTGTTCTACTACACGACCTGCGGCTGGATGATGTGGAACTGGCTGGTGTCGGCCCTCGCCGTGGGTAGCGCGGTGGTGCTCTACGATGGCTCGCCGTTCCACCCCGGCCCCGAGCGCTTGCTGGACCTGATCGACCAGCAGCGCATCAGCGTCTTCGGCACCAGCCCCAAATTCCTCGCTGCCCTGGAAAGCGAAGGCCTCAAGCCCCGGCAGACGCACCGCCTGGACAGCCTGAAGACCCTCCTCTCCACCGGTTCAGCGCTGGCCCCCCATAGCTACGACTACGTCTACCGGGACATCAAGCCCGACGTCTGCCTGGCCTCGATGTCCGGCGGCACCGACATTGTGTCCTGCTTCGTCAACGGCAACCCACTGTCGCCGGTGCGCCGGGGCGAAATGCAGGGCAAGAGCCTGGGCATGGCCGTGCAGGTCTGGAATGAGGCCGGCAACCCGGTCATCGGGGAAAAAGGCGAGCTGGTGTGCACCCGGCATTTCCCGGCGATGCCCATTGGTTTATGGAACGACCCTCGGCAGGAAAAACTTCGCGCGTCCTACTTCGCCCAGTTTCCCGGGGTGTGGGCCCAAGGCGACTACGCCGAGGAACTGCCCCACGGCGGCCTGTTGATCCATGGGCGCTCCGACGCCGTGCTCAACCCTGGCGGCGTGCGCATCGGCACCGCGGAAATCTATCGGCAGGTGGAAAAGGTCGAGCAGGTGCTGGACAGCGTCGCCATTGGCCAGCAATGGCAGGGCGATGTCCGGGTGGTGCTGTTCGTGCGCCTGCGCGATGGTGTGACGCTGGATGACGCCTTGGAACAGCGGATTCGCCAGGTCATCCGGACCCACACCACGCCACGGCATGTGCCAGCGAAGATCCTCGCGGTCAGTGATATTCCGCGGACCATCAGCGGCAAGGTGGTGGAGTTGGCGGTGCGCAACGTGGTGCATGGCGAGGCGGTGAAGAACACCGATGCCCTGGCCAACCCCGAGGCGTTGGAGCAGTTTCGGGATCGGCCGGAGCTTGCGAGCTGACCGTCAGGGCCTCATCGCGAGCAAGCTCGCTCCCACAGTAGAACTCCGGTGATTGGCAGATCCCATGTGGGAGCGAGCTTGCTCGCGATGAGCGATAACCCGATCAATCCATAAGCCCCCACTCGCCCGCCTCCGGAGCGGCCGGTGGCGCCAGCGCCCCCGACTCGGTATGCAGCTTCAAACGCAACCGCAGGTTGTTCGCCGAATCGGCATTTTTCAGTGCCTCCTCCTCATCGATGGCACCTTCGACCACCAGGTTGAACAGTGCCTGGTCAAAGGTTTGCATGCCCATTTCCTCTGACTTTTCCATGATGCCCTTGAGCTCGCCAAGCTCGTTGCGCCGGATCAGGTCGGCCACCGTGGGCGAACCCAGCATGACCTCCACCGCCGCCCGCCGCTGGCCGGTACGGGTGCGTACCAGGCGTTGGGAAACGAACGCCTTGAGGTTGTTGCCCAGGTCATTCAACAACTGCGGCCGGCGCTCTTCCGGGAAGAAATTGATCACCCGGTCCAGGGCCTGGTTGGCGTTATGGGCATGCAAGGTGGAAATCACCAAGTGCCCGGTGTCGGCAAACGCCAGGGCATGCTCCATGGTTTCCCGATCGCGGATTTCGCCGATCAGCACCACGTCCGGCGCCTGGCGCAAAGTGTTTTTCAGGGCCGCATGAAAACTGCGGGTGTCGACACCGACTTCTCGTTGGTTGATGATGGATTTCTTGTGCCGATGGATATACTCCACCGGGTCCTCGATGGTGATGATGTGGCCGCTGCTGTTGCGATTGCGGTAATCGATCAGCGCCGCCAGGGAAGTCGACTTGCCCGAACCTGTCGCGCCGACGAACAGCATCAACCCCTGTTTCTGCATGATGCTGTCCAACAGCACCCGGGGCAGTTTCAGGTCTTCGAAGCGCGGAATGTCCAGCTTGACGTTGCGGATCACCATGGACACGTCATTGCGCTGCTTGAAGACATTGACCCGGAACCGCCCGACGCCGGCCAGGGAAATCGCCAGGTTCATTTCCAGTTCCCGATCGAACTCAAGGCGCTGTTCGGCGTCCATCAAAGACTCGGCGAGCCGGGCAATGTCGCCGACCTTGAAGGCCTCGTGACCCAAGGGCTTGAGCACGCCCTCGAAACGCGCGCACGGCGGCGCCCCCGTAGACATGTAAAGGTCGGAACCATTCTGGCTCGCCAGGATTCGCAACAACGGATCGATTTCCATGGACTGAAACTTCCGCGAGACATCAATGAAACAAGTTGAGCCGAACATGAAACCCTTCAGACCCGCCCGCACTTACTTTCCCCAAAGGATAGTAGACGCCGTGGTACAGACACGACAGCCAGGGATCGCGTGATGAACGCGACACCCGCCGGCAGCGATGCCCAGCGCCTGGTCAGCCAGGTGGACTGGGCCCAGACCCCACTGGGCACTGCCCGAAACTGGCCCCAGAGCCTGCGCACCGCCGTGGACATCATGCTCCATTCGCCGATGCCGATGGCCTTGCTGTGGGGCGCGCAGCTGACCCACCTCTACAACGACGCCTTCGGTCGACTGACCGGTGACAAGCACCCCCGGGCGTTCGGCCAGCCGACCCATACAGCATGGCCCGAACTCAAAGGGACGACCGAAGGGATTTACCACCGCGTATTGCAGGGCCAGACGCACACCTGCCGCGATCAGCGCTGGCGCGTGCCTTTCGCCGGTCGCCTCTGCGATGTCTGGCTGGACCTGACCTACAGCCCGGTGCATGACGAAAACGGCAGCGTCGCCGGCATCCTGGTCACCGCCATCGAGACCAGCGAGCGCCGCCGCCTGGCCATGGAATTCGAACGGCGCTCCGAGGCCAGCCTCAAGGCCCAGCACGAAAGCGAAGAGCGCCTGCAACTGGCCCTGGCCGCCGCCGACGCGCTGGGCACCTGGGACTGGGACATCAGCGAAGACCGCTTCATCGCCGACGCGCATTTCGCCCTGCTGCATGGCGTCGACCCGAACCTGTCGCGCCAGCTGCCCATCAGCGCCTACCTCGAAGGCGTGCATCCCGAGGACCGGGCGATGGTTGCCCGCAGCATCAAGCACTGCATCACCCATGGCACCGAATACGCCGAAGAGTACCGGCTGTTGCAGCCCAACGATGAATTACGCTGGGTGTACGTGCGCGGCCGTTGCTACAAGGACCGCCACGGCCGGCCCAAGCGTTTTCTGGGCGCGGCCCTGGATCTGACCGAACGCAAGCGCACCGAGCAAGCCCTGCGCCAGAGCCAGACCGAGCTGCAGCTGATCATCAACGCCATGCCGATCCTCATCAGCTACGTGGACCGCGAAGAGCGCTTCCGGCTGAACAACAGCGCCTACCTGGACTGGTACGGCCTGACCCCGCAGGAGCTCTACGGCAAGACCATCCGCGAAGTGCTCGGCGAAGAGGCCTATGCCGCCCGCGCCCAACAGATCGCCGATGCCCTGGCCGGCAAACCGTGCAGCTTCACCTTGCAGATGGACCATCGCGACGGTCGCCCGCGCCATGCACTGATCAACTACTTGCCTCGCCACGGGACGGACGGGGCGGTGAACGGTTTCTACATCTTCGTGATCGACGAGACCGAGAGCCGGAAAACCGAGGAGGCCCTGCGCAACCTCAACGAAACACTGGAGGAACGGGTCATCGCCCGGACCCAGCAACTGGCCGAAGCCAACCACCGCCTGCAAAGCGAGATGTTCGAACGCGAGCGCGCCGAAGAAGCCCTGCGCCATGCGCAGAAAATGGAGGCCGTGGGCCAACTCACCGGCGGCATTGCCCATGACTTCAACAACATGCTCACCGGCATCCTCGGCAGCCTCGACCTGATGCAACGCTACATCGCCGCCGGCCGCACCGCCGAGATCGGGCGCTTCACCGAAGCGGCGGTGTCCTCGGCCAACCGCGCCGCGGCCCTGACCCATCGGCTGCTGGCGTTTTCCCGCCGCCAGTCCCTGGACCGCAAGCCGCTGGACGCCAACGAACTGGTGCGCTCGCTCGAAGACCTGCTGAGCCGGACCACCGGCGATCACATCGTGCTACGACTGCAACTGACCCACGAACTGTGGCCGGTCAGCACCGATGCCAGCCAGCTGGAAAACGCCCTGCTCAACCTGGTGATCAACGCCCGCGATGCCATGCCCGACGGCGGCGAATTGATCGTCGAAACCGCCAACGTCTATCTCGACGGCACTGACATCAACACCCTCGAACCGGTCAAGGCCGGCGACTACGTGATGATCGCGGTCAGCGACAACGGTAGCGGCATGACCCCCGCCGTGCTGGCCAAGGCCTTCGACCCGTTCTTCACCACCAAGCCCATCGGCCAGGGCACCGGCCTGGGCTTGTCGATGATCTACGGGTTTGCCCAACAGTCGGGTGGACACCTCAACCTGGACAGCGTGCCGGGCCAGGGCACGCGGGTGCAGTTGTACCTGCCGCGCTTGCACGTTGCACCGGCCCAACAACCCACCACGGCGGAGACGGTCGACGTACCGCCGGCCATCGCCGGGGAAACCGTGTTGCTGGTGGAAGATGAACCGGCGGTGCGCATGCTGGTGCTCGACCTGTTGAAGACCTTGGGCTACACCGCCCTGGAGGCCCAGGACGCCATGACGGCCCTGCCCCTGCTGGAATCGGAGCAGCGCATCGACCTGTTGGTGACCGACGTCGGGCTGCCGGGCATGAATGGCCGGCAACTGGCGGAAATCGGCCGCCAGCACCGCCCGGGGCTGAAAGTGTTGTTCATGACCGGTTACGCGCAGAAAGCCGCCGAGCGCCAGGGTTTCCTCGACCAGGGCATGGACATGGTCGCCAAGCCTTTCACCCTCGATCTGCTGGCCAACAAGATTCGGACGATGATCAACCATGACAGCTGACTTGAGGCATAATCGCCGCCCCGTCGCACCGTTCAGGTCACCGCTGCAATGAAAGCCCAAGCCCGCCATATCCTGGTGAAAACCGCCGAAGAAGCCGAACAGCTCAAGCAACGCATCGCCAAGGGCGAAGCCTTCGATGTGCTGGCCAAGAAATACTCCACCTGCCCCTCGGGCAAACGCGGCGGCGACCTGGGCGAAGTGCGGCCGGGGCAGATGGTCGGTGCGATCGATGCGGTGATCTTCAAGAAGCCCTTGCGGGTGGTGCATGGGCCGATCAAGAGCAAGTTCGGCTATCACCTGGTGCAGGTGTTCTACCGGGATTGAAACTGAGCCTGGCGCTTGTGGGAGCGAGCTTGCTCGCGATGGCGGCGATACAGTCAATATCTCTGCAAGCTGACCCACCGCTATCGCGAGCAAGCTCGCTCCCACAGGTGTTGTGCCCACTTAATTATTTTGGCATCAATGCCCCCGGCACCTGGATCACCCGGCTCGCCAACAGATGCCCCGCCTCGGCCGCCTCCGCCGGAGTCCCCCCCAGCAAGCGGCTCGCCAGGTACGCGGCACTGAATGAATCCCCCGCCGCCGTGGTGTCCACCACACGCTCGACCCGTTGAGCGGGAATCTCATAAGACTTGCCATCGCACCGAATCAGGCAGGCCTCGGCACCGCGCTTGAGCACCACTTCCGGCGTGCCGAACTGCCCATAGGCGGCGAACACCGCGTCAGTGTCCGCATAGCCGAACAGTGCCTGCTCGTCTTCCACCGTCAGCAGGGCCAATTCCACGTGGGGCAGGACGCTGCGATACGCCGCCCGCGCCGCCTCGATCGAAGCCCAGAGTCTTGGCCGGTAATTATTGTCGAACACCACCTGGGCCCCACGGCGACGGGCCTCGACCAGGGTTTCGATGAGCCTGGCGCGCCCCTGCTCGCCGAGCACCGCCAGGGTGACGCCGCTGAAGTACAGCACATCGTAATCCGGCAATGCCGCCAGGATCGGTGCGGCGGCCGGGGTGGTAAAACACTCGCGCACCGCCGCCTCGTTGCGCCAGTAGAGGAATCGCCGCTCGCCCGCCGCATCGGTCTGGATGCAATACAGACCCGGCAGGCGTCCAGGCAAGCGCTGGACCCGTTGCAGGCCGATGTTTTCTTCGGCCCAGCGCTCACACATGGCATCGCTGAAACTGTCGTCGCCCAGGGCGGTGACGTAATCCACCGCGCCCCTGTCGCCCAAGGCGCGGGACAGGTACACAGCGGTGTTCAGGGTATCGCCGCCAAAGCTTTGCAGCAGGCTGCCGTCGGCGCGTTGTTGCAGTTCGATCATGCATTCGCCGATCAGGGCGATGCGGGGTTTGGCGTGGTTCATGGGTGATCCTGATGGTTCGGTGATGTCTGGCAGGCCGCTATCGCGAGCAAGCTCTCCCACAGTGGATTGCTGTGAATACAAACTCTGTGATCGTCTCGATCCCTCTGTGGGAGCGAGCTTGCTCGCGAAAGCCGCGACTCGGTCCTAAGCCCTAGAAACAAGTCTCCATGCTCTCGACCACCCGCAACTGCTCATCCACCAGGCACCCCACCCGCCACTTGTCGAACGTCAGGCACGGGTGTGAAGTGCCAAACGAAATGATGTCGCCCACACGCAGCTCAATCCCTGCCGCCACACTCATGAACGCATGCTGGTCCATCACCGCCGTCACCTTGCAGCCGCTCACGTCGTCCCCCACCACCGAATCCGATCCGGGCGTGTAGCGCTTGAGCGGCACCGGTAATCCGGCGTCGTAGGCCACGTCGCGCTTGCCCAGGGCGATCACCGCGAAGCCCGGCTCCGGCAGCGATTGCACATGGGCCCAGACTTCCAGGGCCGGACGCAGGCCTTCGTGCAGGTCGCTGCGGCGCTCCAGCACGCAGCACTGGGCTTCCTTGTAGATGCCATGGTCATGGGCCACGTAACTGCCGGGACGCAGCACGCTGAGGAAACGCCCGTGGGCATTCTGGGCTTCGAAGGATTCGGCGATCAGGTCGTACCAGGCCGAACCCGAGGCGGTGATGATCGGTTTGTCGATGGCAAAGGCACCGTTGTCCTGCAGCTGCACCGCCAGCCGTACCAACGATGCCGCGAATGCGCGGATGCCACTGATGGCGTGGTCGCCATGGATCACCCCTTCGTAGCCTTCGATACCGGTCAACGCCAGCGCCGGTTGACTGCGAATCGCCTCGGCCAGGGCCAACACTTCAGCCTCGGTTCGGCAGCCACACCGACCACCGACCACGCCGTACTCGATCATCACGTTCAGCTTCATACCGCGCGAGGCGAAGAACGCCCCCAAGTCCGCGACGTTGTCCGGATGATCGACCATGCAATGGAATTCGAACGCCGGGTCAGCCAGCAGATCGGCGATCAGCGCCATATTTGGCGTGCCCACCAGTTGGTTGGCCATCAGCACTCGACGAACGCCGTGGGCGTAAGCGGCACGGGTCTGCACGGCGGTGGCGAGGGTCAGGCCCCAGGCACCGGCATCGAGCTGGCGTCGAAACAGCGCCGGGGTCATGCTGGTCTTGCCGTGGGGCGCCAGTTCGGCGCCACTGTCGGTGACGAACGCTTGCATCCAGCGAATGTTGTGCTCCAGCGCCGCGCGGTGCAGCACCAACGCCGGCAGGCTGACGTCCTTGAGCAGATGAGCGGCGACGGTGGCCGCCCCCTTCTCTACGCCAGCATTGGGAATGACAGAAGACATGTTCGTACTCCTCGCACACGGCCGCTCGCAGCCGCGGTTATCTATTCATTGATGCGCCGGGCCAGGTTGTTGGCGCTTTCGATCAGCACCCGGCGGTAGTCGGCGTAATTGTTCTTGGCGTCGGCCCGTGGGGCGACGATGCACAGGGTGGCGATGGCCACGCCGCCGGGGTCTTTGACCGGGGCGGCGAAGCAGTGGGTGAAGGTGTCGGCAACGCTGTCGAAGGAGAAGAACCCATCGAGGCCGGCCTGGCGGATTTCCTTGAGGAATTGCTCCAGGGGCAAGCGCTCGCCGTCCGGCAAAATGAAGTCGTCGGGGTCGATCAGGTCGACGATCTGTTGGTCACTCAAATGCGCCAGCAGCAGGCGCCCGGACGCCGTCCACGGAATCGGCGCGTTTTCACCGATGTCCGATGAAATGCGGAAATGCCGCTCGCCTTCCTTCATCAGCGCGACGGTGTATTTGCGCCCGTTGAGCAGGCACATCTGCGCCGTTTCGTGGGTCTGGCGCACGATCTCCTGCAAGGCCTGGTCAGCCTCGCGACTCAGGTCGAAATGCCGCAGGTGCGCCTGCCCGAGGAAATACAAATGGCGGCCCAGGTAGACGTGACCGTCCTTGCCCACCGGCTCGAGGATGCGGCGCTCCAGCAGCGACGCCACCAGCTCATAGACCGTGGACTTGGGGCTGCCGATGCCACTGGCAATATCGTTCGGGCGCAGCGGCTGGCCGATTTCCTTGAGGAAATCGAGGATATCGAACGCCCGATCCAGTCCCCGGGCCCGGCGTTTGATGGTGTCTTCGGTCATGTCATTATTCCTGATCGTTCCCACGCTCTGCGTGGGCAATGCATCCCGTGACGCTCTGCGTCACATCGACAGAGGACGCGGAGCGTCCATGGCGGCATTCCCACGCAGAGCGTGGGAACGATCAATGATCACTTCTTCTTGTAGGCCACACAATCGATCTCGACCTTGCAATCGACCATCATGCTCGCCTGCACGCAAGCCCGGGCCGGGGCGTGTTCGGGGCTGAAGTACTCGCTGAACACCTTGTTGAAACTCCAGAAATCCCGCGGGTCATCCAGCCACACGCCGCAGCGCACCACATCCTTGAGCTCGTAACCGGCCTCTTCGAGGATCGCGATCAGGTTCTTCATGGTCTGGTGCGTCTGCTCGACGATCCCGCCGACGATGATCTCGCCGTTCACCGCCGGCACCTGACCGGACACATGCAACCAGCCATCGGCCTCCACGGCGCGAGCGAATGGCCGTGGCTGACCGCCGCCTGCGGAGCTGCCGGTGCCGTAGCGCGTAATGCTCATGGGTGTTTCTCCTTGCTTGGATAAATTAAAGATTCACTGAATTAAAAGCGGGTGTTCTTGAGAAATTCCGCCAACCGCGGCGATTGCGGCCGCTCGAATAATTCTTTCGGTGGCCCCTGCTCTTCGATGCGCCCCTGATTCATGAATACGATCTTGTCGGAGACCTCGAAGGCAAAGCGCATTTCGTGGGTCACCAGCAGCATGGTCATGCCGTCCTCGGCCAGGCCCTTGATCACGTTCAACACTTCACCCACCAGCTCCGGGTCCAAGGCCGAGGTGACTTCGTCGAACAGCATCAGGCTGGGGTTCATGGCAATCGCCCGGGCAATCGCCACGCGCTGCTGCTGGCCGCCAGACAACTGGCCGGGGAAGTGATTGCGCCGCTCCAGCAGGCCGACCCGCTCCAGCCATTTCTCGGCCAACGCCACCGCCTCGTCCTTGGGCAGTTTTTTCACTTTCAGCAGGCCCAGGGTGACGTTCTGCAACGCAGTCAGGTGCGGGAACAGGTTGAATTGCTGGAAGGCCATGCCGGTCATGGCCCGGTGCCGAGCGATGACCTTCTCGGGGTGGCGCACGCGCTTGCCGTCGATGTCGTCATAGCCGATGGATTCGCCGTCGAGCACAATCTGCCCGCCCTGGAATTCTTCCAGCATGTTGACGCAGCGCAACAGCGTGGTCTTGCCCGAACCGCTGGAGCCGATCAGCGTGACCACGTTGCCGCGCTGCATGCTCAGGTCCACGCCCTTGAGCACTTCCAATGGGCCGTATTGTTTGCGCAGGCCGCGAATGTCCAGCAACGGCTGGGTGTTGGAGTGCTCCGTATTGGAGAGATTCGAAACGTCAGTCATGGCAAGGCCACCCGCTTTTCAATGTGCCGCCCGAGCAATTCGATGGCGTAATTGATGATGAAAAAGAGAAACCCGGCGAACAGGTAAAACTCCAGGGTCATGAAGGTCCGGGCGATGATCTGCTGGGTGCTGAGCAGCAGTTCGGCGACGCCGATCACCGACAACAGGGTCGAGGCCTTGACGATCTCGGTAGAGGAATTGACCCAGGTCGGCAGGATCTGCCGCAACGCCTGGGGCAACAGCACATAGCCCAGCGACTGGTAGAACGTCAGGCCGATGGCCTGGCTCGCCTCCATCTGCCCGCGGGGCAGCGCCTGCAAGGCACCGCGCACGATCTCGGCCACATGAGAACCGCAGAACAGCGTCAGGCCCAGGACACCGGCCTGGAATGCGCCGATCTGCCAGCCCAGGGCCGGGGCCATGTAGAAGCAGGCCAGCACCAGCACGAACACCGGCGTGCCGCGGATCAGGTCGACGTAGAAGCGAAACGGCGCGCGCATCCAGGTCCGGCCATAGGTCAGCACCAGGCCGGCGACCAGGCCGATCAGCGTGCCCAACACAATCGCCAACAGCGAACACTGCACACTGGTCAGGAAACCGGCCCACAGGGTGTCCCGGGCGACCCATAACTCATGCAACCAACTGGGTGATTCGTACATGGGAGACTCCTAACGGCGGATCGCCAGGCGCTGCTCGAAATACCGCAGCACCATGGCAATGAGGTAACAGGCCGCGACATACAGGGCCGTGGTCACCAGCCAGGTTTCGATCACCCGGTAGCTCTCCACGTTGATCTTGCGGGCGTAATAGGTCAGCTCCGGCACGGCGATCGCCGCCGCCAGGGAGGTGTCCTTGAACAGCGAAATGAAGTTGTTCGACAAGGCCGGCAACACGTTGCGCAGCATCACCGGCACGGTGACGTAGGCCTTCACCTGCCACTCGCCCAGGCCGATGGCCAGCCCCGCTTCCCGCTGCCCCTTGTGAATGCTCATCAACCCACCGCGGAACACTTCGGTCAGGTAGGCCCCGGCGTACAACGAGAGGGTGATGACGAACGACGGCAGCTTGTCCAGGCGGATGCCCAGGCTCGGCAAGGCGAAGTAGATCAACAGGATCAGCACCAGGATCGGCGTATTGCGGATCACCGTGACATACACCGACGCCAGCACCCGCAGGACCCGGTGCTTGCTCAGCAGCGCGAACGCCATGGCCAGGCCGATCACGCAACCGATGGCGATCGACACCAGCGCCAGGGAAAGCCCCAGGCCCAGCCCCGCCAGCAAGGTGTCGAAATCGCGCCAGACGGCGGCAAAGTTCAACTGATAATTCATGGTTGGCAGTACCTTCGACGAAGCGCCCGCAAGGGGCGCCCCGGGCTCACAGGGTCATTTGAATTCAACGGGGAAACCAATCGCCGGCGACGGCAGCTCGACGCCGAACCACTGCTTGAACGACGCCGCATAGGTAGGAAATTCCACGCCGGTCATGGCTTCATGCAAGGTGGTGTTGACGAAGTTCAGCCAGTCCTGGTCGCCGCGCTTGACCGCACAGGCGTAGGTTTGCGGGCTCCAGGCATAGGCCGGGCTGCGGTAGCGCCCAGGGTTCTGCACCATCAGATACTTGACCGAGGATTGGTCGGTGGCGGCGGCATCGGCGCGGCCGGAGTTCACCGCCTGGTACATCAGGTCGACGCTGTCGTACTGGTCGACCTTGGCCTTGGGCAGCGCCTGGTGCACCAACTCTTCGGCGTAGACGTTCTGCAGCACCGCCACAGTGACGTCATCGCCCGCGGCCTTGAGGTCTTCGATTTCCTTGTACTTGCTGTTGGCCGGCAGCAGCAGGCCCACGCCTTCGCGGTAGTACGGCAGGGTGAACGCCACTTGCTGGGCGCGACTGGCGGTGACGGTGATGAACTGGCAGCTCATGTCGACCTTGTCGGTCAGCAGGTTGGGAATCCGCGCATCGGACGACTGCACCACGAACTCGACCTTCTCCGGGTCATTGAACAGACCCTTGGCAACCATGCGCGCGATATCGATATCAAAGCCCTGCAACTTGCCATCCGCTCCCTGGAAGTGCCACGGCGCATTGGTACTGCCCGTGCCCACGATCAATTTCCCCCGCTGCAGCACGCTGTCCAGCTTGCTGTCGGCCGCCTGAGCGACCCCCATGGCAGCCGTCGTGGCCGCGAAGAGAAAAACACACGCTTTGAACAAGGAAGGTCGGCGTTGCATGGCAAGCACTCCAGAATGAGTTTATTCCGCTATACCGGAACATGGTATGTAACAACGGAATAGACAGCAGAAAGTGTGCCACAGGCTTGATGCCCATGGGTGAGGAAAATGGAAATCTAAGGAAATCAGGGAGATGGGGAAAACAGACCTGCGGACGCTGGCGCCCGCATGTGAATGCTGTTGCTACCGTTAGCTACGACGCACGGGTAATAAGGCCCCAAACCGGGTACTCGCGCACCGAAACGGAGCCACTCTGGAGTTGTAAATGGATACCTGTGGGAGCGAGCTTGCTCACGATAGATATGGAGCAGTCAATGTTGATGTTGATGTTGATGTTGAATGACCTGACGCTATCGCGAGCAAGCTCGCTCCCACCATTGTTCGGCGGTGTGCCTGGTCTATTTGCGCTTGTAGCTCTTGCTGCCGCCAGGCGTGAGGCAATAGACCCCGCCCCGGGGACCGACGCAGTAATTGCCACTGCCGCATTGGCAACCGTCGGCGGACTTGAGCAGCGACTGCGGGCGCGCCTCGTTCCGAAGCCCCAGCACAGCGGAACAGGACTTCTTCGAAGCACTGATGGAGCCGTCATTGCACAGGAAGGTATCGCCGTCGCATCCGGCAATACCGCCCTTGCGCCCGGAACACGGTTGATTGGCGGCAAGGGCCGAGGTGCCCAGAGCCAACAACAGGATCGCGACACAGGTGCGAAGTAAAGCGGACGTTCCGTGACAGAGTTTCATGGCAGCTTCCTGGCTGATAGATGGCTCTATGCTATCACCCGATCATCTCCTGCGCCTAACGCCCGCAAAACCTCACCCTGGACAACATCCGCAAATCCCCCTCGCTGTAATAGTCATCACTCCAGCTGTCATCCACCGCCAGTGGCTTGACCTGTTTGAGGGCGAGTTTTTTCGCGAAGTAGCGAAAGCGGTAATGCTCATAGAAACGCAGCAGCTCCAGCCCGTAGCGGTCGGCCAGGTCGGTATTGCCCTGAATGATCAGGTAGTTCTCGTCGTTGCCGCTGCTGGCGGCGGCGCTGAGGTTGTGACTGCCGCTGAGGATGGTCGGCGTGTCGCTGGTAAAGTCGGTGACGATGGCTTTGGTGTGCACCAGTAGATTGCCCTTCTGACCTTTCATGTTTTCCCGCAGCCACCCTTCCAGACCGGTGTTGAGCAGCGCGGTGGCGGCGAATTCGGCAGTGCGGTCGGCATGGAAGCCGGTGATGCGGCTCTTGGTGTTTTGCAGGCCGTAACGCAGCACGTCATCATTGGGTTGGCCGAGCACGGCATCGAGAATCCGGTCGGGCAACACAAAGGCGGTGACGAACAACAGGTCCTTTCGCGCCCCTTTGATGATGTCGACAAAGCGATCCAGGTCGCCCTCCCCGGCGCGCGGCGAGAACCCGGCGAACAACGCCTCTTGCGGGGCCATGGCATTGTTCAGGGTCAGCCACTGGCGAGTGGCATCGACGTCCTGGGGCGTTGCCCAGATTTGCTCGAATACCTGGAGATAGCTGCCGCTGATCCGAGGGTCGTCCAGCACATGCACGACGTTGGCCTGGCGGTAGACACCGTTGGCGGTGAAGTTGGTGCTGCCGCACAGCACGGCTTCAGGTTGCAATGAGCCGCTGGCCTCCACCTTGCTCAGCACAATGAACTTGTTATGGAAAATGTTGTGGGTGATCCGCCCACGTTTGTTGGCCGCCGGCATGTTCTCGAGGCTGGCTTCGTTGCGCGCCGTGGTGTCGTCTCCCGGCTCGGCGTGATACAGCACCCGCACCTGGGCGCCGCGAGCGTGAGCGGCAGTCACCGCGTCGACGATCATCGGCAATTCGTATTCATAGATGGCGACATCAAGGGCCCAGTTGGCATCCAACGCCCGGTCGATGAAACCGGTCAAGCGCCCCAGCAAGCCGTTTTCCAACCAGCGACGTGGTGCGTCGGGCCAGTCATCGATGGACAGGTGCTTGTTGGCATCGAGCAGCGCGTCCACTTCGGGAAACTTGCGCTGGAACGCCTGGCTGGCGGCCACGGCACGGTTGAAGATGACCCGCTGGTCGGCCGGCTGCCCGTCGTCGCTGGTGATGGTGACGGCCAGGGATTCGCCCAATTGCGGTGAATCGGGGCTGCCATAGGCCAGGTGCACGCGGTAGCGGATCGTCACGCCGGGGTTGACGGCGTAGTCGGCCCAGCGAAATTTCTGCAGGGGTGCCTTGTCACTGGGGGTGGCGTGGAACTGGGGAAAGGTGTGGGCCTTGTCGGGGAACGTCAGGCTGTTGAACAGGAACAGCCAGGGCTTGTCCCCCTGCTGTTTCTCGATGGCAAAACCCAGCAAGCCCTTGCGCCGGGGTTCGGCCAGGTCCATGGCGAGCAGCACGCCGTTGGTGCCGGCATAGGCCTTGACCCGAAAATCGTCCTGGGGGTTGGTGACGAGTACGCGCATGGTTCACTCCTGTGAAGGGCTGCCTGAGCATAGTGCAGCGATACGGGTCAGGAGGGGATGCCATCGCGAGCAGGCTCGCTCCCACAGGGGTCCGGGGTTCGTCATTCATGTGTTTACAAAACAGTGGACTGACCCAAAATGTTCTTCAACAACGGCTGCACATCCAACTAATATCTGCTTGAAAACCTGCTCCGTATGCTGAGAAGGCGCAAGGTTCAACAACTCTGCCGTTTGACGATGAAGCTTGTTGATGTCTGGGCTGTCAGCGCTTCTGCCACACAGATGGCAACCGGTTTAGTTGCGCAAGATGAGATGTCCGGACGTACATATATCGCAAATTGTAACTCCATCGATAAGCAGGAGATAACAATCTAGCGTTTCGCTCAATGCTTTGATCGAGCGCTGATTATCCAGCGTGAGACCCCCGACTGCGTTGAAAATGAAGACGAGATGATCTTATATCGATAACTACCCAATCCACTTAACAACGCCTCGCGATTCATCAGGTTGGACGCCATAAAATAAAGACAACCCGTTGAAGTCAAGTGCTGTGGCGCCTCAGTTAGAAAACGAGTCAACAAATCGCCATTGGGGTCACATAATGCGATTTCAGCTTCGTGCTCTACAGTTTTGTCGAATAAAGGCGGATTAAATAGGATAGTGTCGAAGCGCATGCCTTTCAGATTTGAGAATAAATCACTCAAGATTACTCTCCCCGGTATACCAATACGGCGGAGATTTTCGGTTGTGCTCAAGATTGAGGCATTTGAAATATCGGCCAGAATCAGATCCATCCCTTGGCGATAGAGAGAGATTCCGACAAAACCACTGCCACACCCCAAGTCCAACACGGTTCTCCCCATGTTTTCGTTCAAAAGTGCGTCAACCAAAAGGCTGGAGGATAGTCCGACCCCGGGATGGTACACATTTGGCGGAAGAAATAGCTCGACGCCGCCTATTGAGGCGGCAGGTTGCGGCTTGGCTAGATTGGCAACGTGTTGCGCATGGCTCGAAAACGTACTCGGCCCGATTTCAATCCAGTCCATTGGAAAAATTCGGGGATAGATTTTTGTTGATTCAATTGTATCTTCGAGCATTGCCAACTCCCTTGGTTTGTATTGACTCAAGGTGAGTGGTAACAAATCCGTTGGGGTTCCAATAACTCAACTGACTGCCGCCGTTTGGCAAACCAAAACAGCGAGTTGGCCGCGCCCACCCCGTCTATTGCAGCAGGATGGCCTGCTATCGCGGTAAAGCAGTAGCCACCAGCAAACGACATTGGCGTTGATACCATGCCTCATCGCAATGGCCGCCACGGAAACATCGGACTGCTCGCGCACTCTTGGACTTGACCCGAAAGTCATCCTGGGCATTGGTGACGCGCATGATTCACGCCTGTAAGGGGCTGCCTGAGCATAGTGCAGTGATGCGGGTCAGGTGGACAGGTCATTGGAACCGAGGAGATGCCATCGCGAGCAGGCTCGCTCCCACAGGGGACCGGGGTGCTGATCACTCATGTATTCACAAAACAGTGTGGGAGCGAGCTTGCTCGCGATGGGGCCCTGACAGTCACAGAACCTTTCAGTCAGCCTCATCGATATGCCGATACTCAGCCTGCAACTGCCCCGCCAACTGCCGGGCCCGGCCCAGGCGAATCGGGCCGCGCTCGATGTCGACCAACAGGCACGGGCAATCCAGGGAGGGCAGTGACAGTCCCTCCTTGACTCGCCCGTCGGTCATCACCAACACCCGCTGTTGCTCCGCCGGGAAGCGCTTGCACCGGGCCGTCAACCAGCGTCCGGCCTCGTTCAGCGCCGCCAGCAACGGTGTACCGCCGCCGGCACCGAGTCCATCGAGCCAATCCCGCAGCCCGGCTGAGGCCTTGAGCCCTTGCACCTGCCAAGTCGGGACGGTACCGCTGGCGGTCAACAGCGCCAAGCGAGCGCGTTGCCGGTAGGCGTCGTCGAACAGTTGCGCCAACAAGCCTTTGCCGTCACTCAAGGCGCGATGACGACGGGTCGAGGCCGACGCATCGACGATGACCAGCCACAGCACATGAGGCGCCCGATGCCGAGCGTGCCAGCGCAAGTCTGCATGCCGGTGTGGCCGGCCATTGAGCAATGTTCCCGGCCAGTTCACCGCACCGCTGGCCGCGGCTTTGCTCCGACCCTGGCGTCCCTGCTCCAACTGTCCTGCACGGGGCCTGGCATTCGCCCCCGCCGTTGAACGAGGGCGAATGCCTAGGGCTTTTTTGGCCAGCTCGGCACGTCACGTCGGGCACCGGTCGGCAGTGCCCGGGCCGGCAGGTCGCCCCACTGGCCTTGGCCTTCGTTGGGCTTGGCCGTTTCATTCGCAGCCGTTTGCGGCGCCTGGGACGACGCCGGTGCCGAATGCCCGCGCCGCCGGTGCCGCAAGGCAAATTCGGCGACCGCATCGATGTCCTCATCGGCAATCCCAGCAGCGTCGCGCCAGGCCGCATGGGCCCGGGCCGCCCGCAGCCAGACCAGGTCGGCGCGCAGGCCATCGACCCCGGCGGCAAAACAGCGCTCGGTGATCTGCGCCAGCGCCGCATCATCCAAGGCGATCCCGGCCAAACGGTCACGCGCCCGCTGGCAGCGTTCACGCAACTGCTGCTGGGCCGTCTCCCACTCCGCGCAGAAGGCCAGCGGGTCACTGTCGAAATCCAACCGCCGGCGAATGATCTGACCACGTTCAGCCGGTGCAGTGTGACCGTCGAGGGCGACGTTCAGGCCAAAACGGTCGAGCAATTGCGGGCGCAGCTCGCCCTCTTCCGGGTTCATGGTGCCGATCAGCACAAAGCGCGCCGGATGCCGATGGGAAATGCCGTCGCGCTCGATCAGGTTGGTGCCACTGGCGGCCACATCCAGCAGCAGGTCCACCAGGTGATCGGGCAGCAGGTTCACTTCATCGACATACAGCACGCCACCGTCGGCCTTGGCCAGCACGCCGGGAGAAAACTGCGCGCGCCCCTCCCCCAGGGCCACATCCAGATCGAGGGTGCCCACCAGCCGCTCTTCGGTGGCACCGAGGGGCAAGGTGACGAACTG
Source organism: Pseudomonas sp. NFIX10 (assembly GCF_900111955.1). NCBI lineage: Bacteria > Pseudomonadati > Pseudomonadota > Gammaproteobacteria > Pseudomonadales > Pseudomonadaceae > Pseudomonas > Pseudomonas sp. NFIX10. The sequence continues at coordinate 139,349 of NZ_FOKH01000006.1, forward strand.
ACCGCTGGCCAGCAGGTCCGCCAGGCCTCGTGCCAAGGTGGACTTGGCCATGCCCCGCGGGCCTTCGATCAGCACACCGCCGATTTTCGGATCGATCGCGGCCAGGCACAGGGCCAGTTTCAGGTCATCGGCGCCGACCACGGCGGAGAGCGGGAAATGGGGTTGGGTCATGGTGAATGTCTCATGAATGTGCGACGTTCCTGTTGTCCTCATTTCAGCCATCCTCCTCAATGTCCAACAACAAATTCTCCAGGGCTTCGCGATAGTCGCCCGGCGCCTGCCACATCCCCCGCTGCTGCGCTTCGAGCATGCGCTCGGTCATGTCCCGCAGGGCGCCGGGGTTGTGCTGGCGGACGAAGTCCCGGGTGTCCGGATCGAGCAGGTAGGCATCGGCCAGCAAAGCGTACTGGTGATCGTCGATCAGCTGCGTGGTGGCGTCGAACGCGAACAGGTTGTCCACCGTCGCCGCCAGCTCGAACGCGCCTTTATAGCCATGCCGCTTCACGCCGTCGATCCACTTCGGATTGGCCGCGCGGGAACGGATGACGCGGTTGAGTTCTTCCTTCAGGGTACGGATCCTGGGCAAGTCCGGCTGGCTGTGATCGCCATGATAGCTGGCCGCGGCCTGCCCGCTGAGGGTCTCCACCGCCGCCAGCATGCCGCCCTGAAATTGGTAGTAATCGTTGGAGTCGAGCAGGTCGTGCTCGCGGTTGTCCTGGTTCTGCAACACCGCCTGCACCTGGCTCAAGCGCCGGGAGAACTGCTCCCGGGCGGCGGTGCCTTCATCGCTACCGCCGTAAGCGTAGCCGCCCCAGTTCAGGTACACCTCGGCCAAATCCTCGCGGCTTTGCCACAAACGACCGTCGATCGCACCCTGCACACCCGCGCCATAGGCACCGGGCTTGGCACCGAAGATCCGCCAGCCGGCCTGGCGCGCCGCCGCTTCCGGCTCCAGGCCCGACGCCAACAAGGCTTCGCGTTCGCCACGGACCTTGGCCGCCAGAGGGTTCATGTCGTCCGGTTCATCGAGGGCGGCGACGGCCTGCACCGCTGCATCGAACAGCCGGATCAGGTTGGCAAAGGCGTCCCGGAAGAACCCGGACACCCGCAGCGCGACATCGACCCGCGGCCGGTCCAGCAGGCTCAACGGCAGGATCTCGAAATCATCGACCCGCTGGCTGCCGGTGGCCCACACCGGACGCACGCCCATCAGGGCCATGGCCTGGGCGATGTCGTCGCCGCCAGTGCGCATGGTGGCGGTGCCCCACACCGACAGGCCGAGCTGGCGCAGGTGATCGCCGTGGTCCTGCAAGTGCCGCTCGAGGATCAGGTTCGCCGACTGGAAACCGATGCGCCACGCCGTGGTGGTGGGCAGGTTGCGCACATCCACGGAGAAGAAATTGCGCCCGGTGGGCAACACGTCCAGACGTCCGCGACTCGGCGCACCGCTGGGGCCGGCCGGCACGAAGCGCCCGCTCAAGGCATCGAGCAGGCCACGGATTTCCGCCGGCCCGCAGGCGTCCAGGCGCGGAGCCACGACAGTGCGCAGGTTTTCGATGATGCCGCCCACCGTCTCCCAACCCGGCGCATTGAGCTGCTCGACCACACCGTCCAGTGCCTGCTCGATCAACTGCGCGGCGAACAACTCCAGGCGCTCGCGGGTATCGCCGGCGGTGCGCCAAGGCTCGTCGCTGACCCGAAGCAAGGCCTCGGGACAGTCGCCAGTCCAAGGCTCGGCCAAGGCACAATCCAGCGGATCGAAACCCAGCCCGAACGCCTTGGCCAGCGCCCGCAACACGCTCGACTGCGCGCCTTTGCCATCGCCCCGGGGAATGCGCAGCAACGCCAACAACGTGTCGATGCGCAGCCGCCCGCTGGGCGACTCACCAAAGATGTGCAAACCGTCACGGATCTGCGACTCCTTCAAGTCGCACAGGTACGTGTCCAGGCGTGGCAGCCAGATCGCGGCGTCAGCATCGCTGTCGAGGCCGGCATCCAGTTGCAGCTCGCGGTCGATGTGAGTCTCGCGCACCAGGTTGAGGATGTCCCGTTGCAGTTCCCGGGCGCGACGCGGATCGAGCAATTGCGCCTCGTAGTATTCATCCGCCAACAACTCGAGGTTACGCAGCGGCCCGTAGGTTTCGGCCCGGGTCAGCGGCGGCATCAAGTGATCGATGATCACCGCCTGGGTGCGACGCTTGGCCTGGGCGCCCTCGCCCGGGTCGTTGACGATGAACGGATAGATATTCGGCAGTGGCCCCAACAGCACGTCCGGCCAGCAATTTTCCGAGAGCCCGACACCTTTGCCCGGCAGCCATTCGAGGTTGCCGTGCTTGCCGACGTGGATCACTCCGTGGACGCCGTAGGTGTGGCGCAACCAGAAATAAAACGCCAGGTAACCGTGGGGCGGCACCAGGTCCGGGTCGTGGTACACCGCGCTCGGGTCGACCTGATAACCGCGGGCCGGCTGGATGCCGACGAAGGTCAGGCCCAGGCGCAGGCCGGCGACCATCAGGCGGCCGTCGCGGAACATCGGGTCCTGCTCGGGCGAGCCCCAGCGCGCCAGCACCGCTTGGCGATTGGCTTCGGGCAGCGCGTCGAACAGGGCCAGGTAGGCATCCAGGGCCAGGCTCTGGTGGCATGGCCGCAGGTCGAGGCTGTCCAGGTCGTTGCTGACGCCGCCGAGCAATTGCCGGATCAACGCAGTGCCGCTCGCCGGCAGTTCGGCCGGCAGTGGATAGCCCTCGGCCTGCAAGGCCCGCAGGATATTCAAGGCCGCCGCCGGCGTATCCAGGCCGACGCCGTTGCCGATGCGTCCGTCCCGGGTCGGGTAGTTGGCGAGGATCAGCGCCACACGCTTCTGCCCATTGGGCAGGCGCGCCAGGGTGGTCCAACGTCGGGCCAGCTCGGCGACAAAATCCATGCGTTCGGGTACGGCGCGGTAGCAGACCACGTCGCTCTGGCTGCGCTCACTGCGCCAGGCCAGATCCTTGAAACTGATGGGGCGGCTGATGATCCGGCCATCCAGCTCCGGCAAGGCAATATGCATCGCCAGGTCTCGCGGACCCAGGCCCTGCTCGTTGGCACGCCAGCCCGGTTCGTTGTCCTGGGCGCAGATCGCCTGGATCACCGGGATGTTGCGGCGGAATGGCCGCAGGTGCGGCGCCTCAGGGCTGGATTGAGCGAAGCCGGTGGTATTGAGGATCACCCCGGCCTCCACCTCGTCCAGCCAGTCTTCGACCAGCGCCAGGCAACCGGGCTCCTTGAGGCTCGCCACGGCAATGGGCAACGGGTTGAGCCCCGCCGCTTGCAGGCGCTGACAAAACACGTCAATGAACGCAGTGTTCGCCGCTTGCAAGTGGGAGCGATAGAACAACACCGCCGCCACCGGTTGTCCGGCCTGCCAGTCGGCTTGCCAATCGTCGAGGCTGGCGTTGGTTTTTCCGGGATGGTAGATCGCCGTGCGCGGCAGGACTTGCGGTTCGGCCCAGGGATAATCGCGGCCGAACCATTGACTGCCGAGGTTGTGAAACAGGTCCAGGGCATTGCCCAGGCCGCCCTGGCGCAAGAACTGCCAGAGCCGGTCGCGGTCCTCGACGGGCACGTTGCTCAGGTCGCTGAGTTCCGGGTCCGGTCGATCATCCCCCGGCACCAGGATCAGCTTCACCCCGCGCCCGGCCAGGTCCATCAGGCGCTCGATGCCGTAGCGCCAATAGCCAATGCCGCCGTGCAGCGACAGCAGGATAACTTTGGCGTGGCGCAGCACGTCTTCGAAATACAGATCCACCGAGGCGTGGTTCTGCACCTGCATCGGATTGGCGAGGCGAAACTCCGGATAATCGCCCGGTAGCTGCTTCGCCGCTTCGGCCAGCAGCGCCAGGCTGGAGTCGCCGCTGCACAGGATCACCAGCTCGGCGGGGGTTTGCCCCAGGTCGGCAATGTTGTCATCCGACACGAAACCGCCGGGCTGGGTCCTGAGCAGGTGCATGGCTTAGACGCTGAGGGCGGCGCGCAACTGCGCTTCAAGCAATGCGGCATCGAGCCCCTGGCCGATCAGCACCAGACGGGTGACCCGCGCTTCCTCGACGCCCCACTGGCGGTCGAAATGTTTGTCGAAACGCGTGCCAACGCCTTGGATCAGCAGGCGCATCGGCTTGTTCGGGATCGCCGCGAAACCCTTGACCCGCAGTACACCGTGCTGGACCACCAGTTGCGTCAGCGCGTCCAGCAACAGGCTTTCGTCGGCCTGGGGCAGCTCGATGGAGATGGAGTCGAAGGCGTCGTGATCGTGATCGTCATCGTCGCCATCGTGGTGATGGTCGTGATGGCTGTGGCGGCCGTCGATGTGTTCTTCGGAACCGGCGCCCAGGCCGATCAACACGTCCAGCGGCAGGCGACCGCTGCTGGCTTCGATGACCTTGACCGCCGGCGGCAGCTCTTCGGCGACTTCCAGGCGAACCTTGGCCAGGTCTTCAGGGCTGATCAGGTCGGCTTTGTTGAGGATCACCAGATCGGCGCTGGCCAACTGATCGGCGAACAGCTCGTGCAACGGCGACTCGTGATCCAGGTTCGGGTCGAGTTTGCGCTGGGCATCGACCTGGTCGGGGAAGGCGGCGAAGGTGCCGGCGGCCACGGCGGGGCTGTCGACCACGGTAATCACGGCATCGACCGTGCAGGCGCTGCGGATTTCCGGCCATTGGAAAGCCTGGACCAGCGGCTTGGGCAAGGCCAGGCCGGAGGTTTCGATCAGGATATGGTCGAGGTCGCCACGCCGGGCCACCAGCTCGCGCATCACCGGGAAGAACTCTTCCTGCACCGTGCAGCACAGGCAGCCGTTGGCCAGTTCGTAGACGCGGCCGTTGGCTTCTTCTTCGGTACAACCGATGGAGCACTGCTTGAGGATCTCGCCGTCGATGCCCAGTTCGCCGAACTCGTTGACGATCACGGCGATGCGCCGGCCCTGTGCGTTGTCGAGCATGTGCCGCAGCAAGGTGGTCTTACCCGAACCGAGGAAGCCGGTGACGATGGTGACGGGGAGTTTGGCCAGTGTTTTCATCGGATGCCCTTTGGCAAGGTGGCGGGCAAACGGGACGACAACCGCGGGCACAGGTGTGCACGGAAGATTTCGCCACCGGATCACCCCGCCCGGTTGTAGTGAGAATCTGTCTCGAGGCAGGTCTCCTGGCTGACGGCGGGCCAGTCTTGCGACTGGCAATGGCTGCGCCTTCCCGTGCGCCGTTGGTAAAAAGGGCATGCACAGTGGCCTTGCAGAAACCTCACCGTTCACAGTTGCGGGGGCAGCCGCGGCTTGGACCGCGTTCCCTTCTTAGCTTCGGCGCAGGCCGAAGAACCTCGAAGGCGCAAGGCTACGCAGGGTGTGGGGGCGGGTCAATCTCTGCCGCAGATTCAAGCGCAACTCACACTGTGGGAGCATGGCTTGCCCGCGATAAACGATAACGCGGCTTACCCGCTGGGAACGCGTCGCCTGGATCGCGAGCAAGCTTTGCTCCCACAGGTCTCCACATCAGATCCTACCCCTGCCAATTGACGCCCCGCCCCCACCCATGCTCTCCTGTGCGCCTAGTTACGGGTGCCCTTCACAGGGTGAAACGGGAAACCGGTGAATCGTGTGCTTTACTTCAAAGCCACGTCAGTCCGGTGCTGCCCCCGCAACGGTAAGCGAGCGAAGCGTCTGAACCACTGTGTCCCCGGACATGGGAAGGTGACGCTTGCAGGCAAGGCTCAGCCCCTGCCCCTCGCGAGCCCGGAGACCGGCCCATGACTCAAGCATCAACAAACCCGCGGTGGGCGGGCGCTGTTCGAACCCTGGCGGTCTTTCGCCCGGGGTCTCATTGCGCTCGCATCCCCACGGAACAAAAACAGAGGGAAGCGCCATGTCGACCATCAGCAGCACCGCCCGCACCGCCAGCAGCACCACCACCCTGAGCCAACGCCTGAGCGCCGCGATCCTGGCTTCGATCCTGGGCGCGGGGCTGGTCTATTTCGCCGGTTTCTCCCACATCGAAGCGGTGCACAACGCTGCCCACGATACCCGCCACAGCGCTGCCTTCCCCTGCCACTGAGAACCGACGACATGATCAAGCGTATCGCGCAGACCGCCGGTTTCAGCGGCTTGCTGGCCGCCCTGCTGCTGACCCTGTTGCAGAGTTTCTGGGTATCGCCGCTGATTCTCCAGGCGGAAACCTTCGAGAAGGCCCCGGCGACCGAGGTCCATGAGCACACCGACGGTGTGGCCCACACCCATGATGCCGAGGCCTGGGAACCGGAAGACGGCTGGCAGCGCGTGCTGTCCACCACCGGCGGTAACCTGGTGGTGGCCGTGGGTTTTGCCCTGATGCTGGCGGGCCTGTACACCTTGCGGGCACCGACTCGCACTTCCCAGGGTCTGCTCTGGGGCCTGGCCGGTTATGCCACTTTCGTCCTGGCACCCACCCTCGGCCTGCCCCCGGAGTTGCCCGGCACCGCAGCGGCCGACCTGGCCCAGCGGCAGATGTGGTGGATCGGCACCGCGGCCTCGACGGCGGTGGGCATTGCCCTGATCGTCTTCGGCCGGCATTGGCTGCTCAAGCTGCTGGGCGTGGCGACGTTGCTGGTGCCCCACGTCATCGGTGCGCCACAGCCCGAAGTCCACTCGATGCTGGCGCCCGAAGCGCTGGAAAGCCAGTTCAAGATCGCCTCGCAGGTGACCAACATCGCCTTCTGGCTGGCCCTGGGCCTGATCAGCGCCTGGCTGTTTCGCCGTGACGGTCAAGCCCACCACGACGCATGAACACTGGGGCGATGCTGGTGATCGGCCTCGGTTGCCAGCGCGGTTGCCCGGCCAGCACGCTGCGGGCCTTGCTCGAACAGACGTTGTCGGCCCACGGCATCGCACTTCACCAGGTACGGGCCCTGGCCAGTATCGACCTCAAGCGTGACGAGCCCGGGCTGCTGGAACTGGCCGGGCAACTGGCCCTGCCGCTGACCTGCTTCAGTGCCGAACAGCTGGCCGGTTACGAGCGACGGCTCAGCCATCGTTCCGAGATCGCCTTCGAGCGAACCGGTTGCTACGGCATCGCCGAAAGCGCCGCCCTGGCCTTGGCCGACCAATTGGGCACGACGCCCGCAACGCTGCTGATTCCCCGCCAGAGAGGCCCCATGAGCACGTTGGCGTTGGCGGTCGTGGCGTAAATCCCGATAATCGGCGTCCAGGATCATGAGCGATCTTCATCTGGGCCACGCTCACCCACCTTCCACAGGAGCCGGTCATGACCGTGTACTTCATCGGCGCCGGCCCCGGCGACCCAGACCTCATCACGGTCAAAGGCCAGCGATTGATCCGCCAGTGCGCGGTGATCATCTACGCCGGCTCGCTGGTGCCGACCGCCGTCCTCGAAGGCCATTGTGCCGAACAGGTGATCAACAGCGCCGAGTTGCACCTGGAACAGATCATCGAATTGATCAGCAGCGCCCATTTCAAGGGCCAGGACGTGGCCCGGGTGCACTCCGGCGACCCGAGCCTGTACGGCGCCATTGGCGAACAGATTCGTTGTCTGCGGGAACTGGACATCCCTTTCGAAATCATCCCGGGCGTGACCGCGACCTCAGCCTGCGCCGCCCTGCTGGGTGCCGAACTGACCTTGCCGGACATCTCCCAGAGCCTGATCCTCACCCGTTACGCCGATAAATCCCCGATGCCCGCTGGGGAAGAACTGGGCAACCTGGCACAGCACGGGACGACCATGGCGATTCACCTGGGGGTCAATCACCTGGAAAAGATCGTCGACGAACTGCTGCCCCACTACGGCGCCGACTGCCCGATTGCGGTGATCCACCGGGCGACGTGGCCGGATCAGGATTGGGTGATGGGGACGCTGGCAGATATTGCCGAAAAGGTGCAGGCCAAGGGTTTCCGCCGAACGGCGTTGATCCTGGTGGGGCGTGTGCTGGGCAATGACGTGTTCAGCGAATCGTCGCTGTACCGCGCCGGACATGCGCATCTCTACCGACCCTGACTCGCCAGAGAATCCACCTGGATCCCCCTATAGGGGCGAACCAGTGGGAGCAAGGCTTGCCCGCGAAGGCGTCGCCTCGGTCTATCAACTACACCGAGGTGTTTGCATCGCGGGCAAGCCTTGCTCCCACAAGCTCGCTCCTACAGGTTACGAACTGATCGCAAGACGGTATCGCCACAATCAGTAGTAGGCGTTTTCTTTCTGCGTATGGTCGGTCACGTCGCGCACGCCCTTGAGCTCTGGAATGCGCTCGAGCAAGGTGCGCTCGATGCCTTCCTTCAAGGTCACGTCAGCCTGGCCGCAGCCCTGGCAGCCGCCGCCGAACTGGAGCACGGCGATGCCGTCTTCCACCACGTCGATCAGCGAAACCTGGCCGCCGTGGCTGGCCAGCCCCGGGTTGATTTCGGTTTGCAGGTAGTAATTGATGCGCTCGTTGACCGGGCTGTCGGCATTGACCATCGGCACCTTGGCGTTCGGTGCCTTGATGGTCAGCTGGCCGCCCATGCGGTCGGTGGCATAGTCGACCACCGCATCGTCCAGGAAGGCTTCGCTGAACGAGTCGATGTAGGCGGTGAAGCTCTTGAGCCCCAACGCGGTGTCTTCGGGTTTTTCTTCTCCCGGCTTGCAGTAGGCAATGCACGTCTCTGCGTACTGGGTGCCGGGCTGGGTGATGAAGATGCGGATCCCGATCCCCGGGGTGTTCTGCTTGGACAGCAGGTCGGCCAGGTAATCGTGGGCGGCATCGGTAATGGTAATGGCGGTCATGGAAACTCCTCGCAGGCTTGCCGGCAGTTTACGCCAATCATCGCGCCGGACAAAGTCCTAGTATTTTTGTCAGGAAAGCGTCCGACGGCAGGGAGTTTGCCGCCGGACAGGCCGATCAGAGGTTCTGGTAGCGATTCATGTCCAGCACACCGCTTTCCACAGGCTCCGTTTCCTGGATGTACTGGCTCAAGTCATGGAAGTAATACCAGAACTGCGGGTGACTGCGGCGAATCCCCCAGCGCTCGACGATCCGCTCGAACGCCGGCTCATCCTGGGCTCGTTCCATGGCCTCGACGAAGGCCGGCACTTGCCCGGCCGGAATGTTGAACATGAAGTTCGGATAGCTGCTGAGCACGCCCGGATAGACCGTCAGCGTGTCCAGCCCCGGCTGGTAGCGCGTCTCCTCGCCCAGCAGGAACGCCACGTTGCTGTGGGCCCGGTTGCGCAGCAGGCTGTAGACCTCACGGTGGCCGCTGGCGGTTTCGATGCGCAACAGGGTCGCTTCCGGCAGTTGGTCGATCACCTTGAGCCCCGCCGCTGGGCGCGACACCAGCCGACTGAGGGCCTGTTCGGCGTTTTGCAGCGCCGGGTCGATGTTCGGGCGCGAGCAGTAGGCACCGTCGCAGCGGTTGATCGGATCGGGGTGCGCGTTCAGCTCGCCATAACGGGCCAGCAGTTGCCGGGCGAAATCACCCTTGGGGTCGCGTTCGTCAAGCTTGAGGGCGGTCGGCTTGTCATTGTCGATGGCCTCATAATCGAGCCACATCTTGAATTTGCCACCGGCCTGGTACCAGTCGTCGAGGTAGCCTTCCCGGGAGTCGGCCGGCATCAGGCGCAGGAAGTTCTGTTCCGCACCGTTGCGGATCAAATCGAAATACAACCGGGTCTGGGCCTGGTGGGAGACGTTGCCGAACACGTCGAAATTCACGGCCAACTGATAATAGGTACGCTCCAGCAACGGGAAGTCGAACAGCCACATCGTCTGCGGCACCTCCCCGATCAGCCCCTTGGTGACCGACGCGCTGTCGAAATGCCGGAAAATGCTCAGCAGCGCGTTGTCGTTGCCGGCCCACAGCGTCGACCAGCTCGGAGCCGGCAGTTCGGCATAGTTGTCGCGGCGCAAGGCCTCGTACTCGTTGCGCTTGTCACGGTAATCGAGCCACAGGCTGAGGACGCTGCCCACGTCGTCGTTCTGCCCCGGCATCGCCAGCAGCGGCGTGGCCTGGCCGCGGTAGTTCGGGTCAGTGATGTACAGGTCGTGTTCGGGGGCCTGGAACAGCGCCCAGAAATTGTCGCGGATCACGTCCGTGGCGATCTGGCCCCGGCATACCGGCCCGCGAATGAACGTCCGCACGAAATACTCGGCGTTATCGAGCATGAATTGGTAGCGGGCCTGGGCCGGGATCGCTTCAAAGGTGGAAAACGGGTTGGCCCGGCGCTCCGGACCGTAGCCCGGCAACGCGGTGACCTGCCACTTGCCGCTGTAGAACAGGCTCTTGATCCGCGCCATCTTCGCCGCGCTCAAGCCGTAGGTGATGTGGGTCTTGTGCACGATCACCCCTTGCACCGGCCAGAGCCGATAATAGACGCGGGTGCCGGGATCGTCGTTCGGGCGGCGGGTGTTGATCAGGTCGATGGGCTGCCCGGTGGGCGTACGCGAACGCACCCATTGGAAGAAATGCCCCGGCTCGCCGTCCTTGAAATAGATATGCGCCAGGAACCAGTGCTCGAACAACCAGCGCCCCACCAGGCTTTCCCGGGCACCTGGGGCGTTGAGCAGGTTTTCCCATTGCACCACTTGCAAGGCTTCGGCGGCACTCGGGGCCAAGGCCTGCTGGTCGATGGGGGCGCCAGCGGCCAGCCAGCGCTGCAGGGTCTGGTATTGCTGGTCGGTCAGACCAGTGACTGCCAGCGGCATGCCTTCGCGGGGATGCGCAGCGGCGTATTCGTCGAACTGCCCCGGCACCGGGCAGGTGTTGTCACGGTTGAGCCCAAGCACGATGTCTTCCGGCAATTTGGCGTTGGGCTGCAATGGCGTACGGTGCCCCAGTTCCAGCATCCGCGCCATCAACGCCGCCTGGCTGCCTTGGGCGTCGAGCACCGAATAGAAGCCTTTGCGCTGCCAGGCGCGCTGGCCGGAGGCGTCGTAGAACAAGCGCGTCGGCTCGGCCGCCTGGCGTCGCTCGCCGTCATACACCGAGAGCTTGCTCGCGCCCCGGGCCACGCCTTCGCCACTGCCCAGGTTCAATTGGCAGGCGGAGTCGTAACAGGCATGACATGCCACGCATTTTTCCGTGAAGATCGGCTGAATATCGCGGGTGTAGGACAGCGCTGGGACGGGATCCCTGGCCACTGCATTGAAAGACAACAGCAGCAACAGACTGCCGAAGAAGACGCGGTACGGCATGTCTCGGGTCCTGAAGGAGAATCCGGCGATTCTACCGGGCCAGCATTGCCTTGCAAACATGAGCGATATTCATGCAAAAGCCCCTCATGATCAAATCCTGCGCAGGTTTGCTATCATCCCGACCTTCGTAATGGTCTTTTTTTTCCAGGTAGTCCTATGTCCGATCGCAGCGCTCGCCTTTATCTTCTCCAGCAAGCCCTCAAGGAACGCATCCTGATCCTCGACGGCGGCATGGGCACGATGATCCAGAGCTACAAGCTGGAAGAACAGGACTACCGCGGCAAGCGTTTTGCCGACTGGCCGAGCGACGTCAAGGGCAACAACGATTTGCTGGTGCTCAGCCGTCCCGACGTGATCGCTGCCATCGAAAAAGCCTACCTGGATGCCGGCGCCGATATCCTGGAAACCAACACCTTCAACGCCACCCAGGTGTCCCAGGCCGACTACGGCATGCAGGGCCTGGCCTACGAGCTGAACCTGGAAGGCGCGCGCCTGGCCCGCCAGGTGGCCGACGCCAAGACCCTGGAGACCCCGGACAAGCCGCGCTTCGTCGCCGGCGTGCTCGGCCCGACCAGCCGTACCTGCTCGCTGTCGCCGGACGTGAACAACCCCGGCTACCGCAACGTGACCTTCGACGAACTGGTGGAGAACTACACCGAAGCCACCAAGGGCCTGATCGAAGGCGGCGCCGACCTGATCCTGATCGAGACCATCTTCGACACGCTGAACGCCAAGGCGGCGATCTTCGCCGTGCAAGGGGTCTACGAAGAACTGGGCGTCGAACTGCCGATCATGATCTCCGGCACCATCACCGACGCCTCCGGCCGCACCCTCTCCGGCCAGACCACCGAAGCTTTCTGGAACTCGGTGGCCCACGCCAAGCCGATCTCCGTGGGCCTGAACTGCGCCCTTGGTGCCAGCGAACTGCGCCCGTACCTGGAAGAGCTGTCGAACAAGGCCAGCACCCACGTATCGGCCCACCCCAACGCCGGCCTGCCCAACGAGTTCGGCGAATACGACGAACTGCCGGCCGAGACGGCCAAGGTCATCGAAGAGTTTGCCCAGAGCGGCTTCCTGAACATTGTCGGCGGTTGCTGCGGCACCACCCCGGCGCACATCGAAGCCATCGCCAAGGCCGTGGCCGGCTACGCGCCGCGGCAGATTCCAGAGATCCCGAGGGCTTGCCGCCTGTCGGGCCTGGAACCGTTCACCATCGATCGCAGCTCCTTGTTCGTCAACGTCGGCGAGCGGACCAACATCACCGGTTCCGCCAAGTTCGCCCGGTTGATTCGCGAAGACAACTACACCGAAGCGTTGGAAGTGGCCCTGCAGCAGGTCGAGGCCGGCGCCCAGGTGATCGACATCAACATGGACGAGGGCATGCTCGATTCGAAGAAGGCCATGGTGACCTTCCTCAATCTGATTGCCGGCGAACCGGACATTTCCCGCGTGCCGATCATGATCGACTCCTCCAAGTGGGAAGTGATCGAAGCCGGCCTCAAGTGCATCCAGGGCAAGGGCATCGTCAACTCCATCAGCATGAAGGAAGGCGTCGAGCAGTTCATCCACCACGCCAAGCTGTGCAAGCGCTACGGCGCCGCCGTGGTGGTGATGGCCTTCGACGAAGCCGGACAGGCCGACACCGAGGCGCGCAAGAAGGAAATCTGCAAGCGCTCCTACGACATCCTGGTCAATGAAGTCGGCTTCCCGCCGGAAGACATCATCTTCGACCCGAACATCTTCGCCGTCGCCACCGGTATCGAAGAGCACAACAACTATGCCGTGGACTTCATCAACGCCTGTGCCTACATCCGCGACGAACTGCCGTACGCGTTGACCTCGGGTGGCGTGTCCAACGTGTCGTTCTCGTTCCGTGGCAACAACCCGGTGCGCGAGGCGATCCACTCGGTGTTCCTGCTGTATGCGATCCGCGCGGGCCTGACCATGGGCATCGTCAACGCCGGCCAACTGGAAATCTACGACCAGATCCCGGTGGAACTGCGTGACGCCGTGGAGGACGTGATCCTCAACCGCACTCCCGAAGGCACCGACGCCCTGCTCGCCATCGCCGACAAGTACAAGGGCGACGGCAGCGTCAAGGAAGCGGAAACCGAGGAATGGCGCGGCTGGGAAGTGAACAAGCGCCTGGAGCATGCGCTGGTCAAGGGCATCACCACCCACATCGTCGAAGACACCGAAGAGTCGCGACTGTCGTTCGCCCGGCCGATCGAGGTCATTGAAGGCCCGCTGATGGCCGGCATGAACATCGTCGGCGACCTGTTTGGTGCCGGCAAAATGTTCCTGCCCCAAGTGGTCAAGTCCGCCCGCGTGATGAAGCAGGCCGTGGCCCACCTGATTCCGTTCATCGAGGCGGAAAAAGGCGACAAGCCGGAGGCCAAGGGCAAGATCCTGATGGCCACGGTCAAGGGCGATGTCCACGACATCGGCAAGAACATCGTCGGCGTGGTGCTCGGTTGCAACGGCTATGACATCGTCGACCTGGGCGTGATGGTGCCAGCGGAGAAGATCCTGCAGGTGGCCAAGGAGCAGAAATGCGACATCATCGGCCTGTCCGGCCTGATCACCCCGTCCCTGGATGAGATGGTGCATGTGGCGCGGGAGATGCAGCGCCAGGACTTCCATCTGCCGCTGATGATCGGTGGCGCCACCACCTCCAAGGCCCACACGGCGGTGAAGATCGAGCCCAAGTACAGCAACGACGCGGTGATCTACGTCACCGACGCCTCCCGCGCCGTGGGCGTGGCGACCCAGTTGCTGTCCAAGGAACTCAAGCCGGCGTTCGTCGAGAAAACCCGCCAGGACTACATCGAAGTACGCGAGCGCACGGCCAACCGCAGCGCCCGCACCGAGCGCCTGAGCTACCCCGCCGCCGTGGCCAAGAAGCCACAGTTCGACTGGAGCAGCTACCAGCCGGTCAAGCCGACTTTCACTGGCGCCAAGGTACTGGATAACATCGACCTGAACGTCCTGGCCGAATACATCGACTGGACACCGTTCTTCATCTCCTGGGACCTGGCCGGCAAATACCCGCGCATCCTCACCGACGAAGTGGTCGGCGAAGCCGCCACCGCGCTGTACGCCGATGCCCGGGCGATGCTGCGCAAGCTGATCGACGAGAAACTCATCAGCGCCCGCGCCGTGTTCGGCTTCTGGCCGGCCAACCAGGTGCATGACGACGATCTGGAAGTCTACGGCGACGATGGCAAGCCACTGGCGCGCCTGCATCACTTGCGCCAGCAGATCATCAAGACCGACGGCAAGCCGAACTTTTCCCTGGCCGACTTCGTCGCGCCCAAGGACAGCGGTGTGACCGACTACGTCGGCGGCTTCATTACCACCGCCGGCATCGGCGCCGAAGAAGTTGCCAAGGCCTATCAGGAGGCGGGCGACGACTACAACTCGATCATGGTCAAGGCCTTGGCCGATCGCCTGGCCGAAGCCTGCGCCGAATGGCTGCACCAGCAGGTGCGCAAGGAATACTGGGGTTATGCCCGGGACGAGAGCCTGGACAACGAGGCGCTGATCAAGGAGCAGTACACCGGCATCCGCCCTGCCCCCGGCTACCCGGCCTGCCCGGATCACACCGAGAAGGCCACCTTGTTCCGCCTGCTCGACCCCGAAGCCAGCGAACTGAAAGCCGGCCGCAGCGGCGTGTTCCTCACCGAACACTACGCCATGTTCCCGGCGGCGGCGGTCAGCGGCTGGTATTTCGCCCATCCCCAGGCGCAATACTTCGCCGTGGGCAAGATCGACAAGGACCAGGTCCAGAGCTACACCGCGCGTAAAGGCCAGGACTTGAGTGTGACGGAGCGTTGGCTGGCGCCGAACCTGGGTTACGACAACTAAGCGCCCTTAAAATAAGCGCCCTTAAAAGATCGCAGGCTTCGCCAGTTCCTACAGGGTTTTGTGTGTTCCCGTAGGCGTCGGCGAAGCCTGCGATCCTTTTTTGTCTATGCTTGTCCCACACACATGGCAGACGAGGGATTTATGGACGATCCAGTCGACAACAAGCCGCCAACCCTGTTGCAGATGATGCACAGCGTGCTGGCCGCCGCTTTCGGCGTACAGAGTGGCAAGAACCGCGCCCGGGATTTCACCCACGGCAAGCCGAGTCACTTCGTGATACTGGGGATCACGTTCACGGTGATTTTCGCTTTGACGCTGTTTGGCATCGTCAAGCTGGTGGTGCATCTGGCGGGGTTGTAACGCTCTCCAACACAACACATGACCCTGTGGGAGCGAGCTTGCTCGCGATAGCGGTGGTTCAGTCGGAGTGATGTTGACTGGTACACCGCTATCGCGAGCAAGCTCGCTCCCACAGGGTTTTCATCGCCAGGGATAACCGTTTATTGGTGACTGACCCAGAACACTGCGGTGCCCACCACCAGGATAATCAGGAACAGAATGGCCCAGGCATCAACGGTACTGTCGCTTTTCCTTGCTTTGGTCGGATTACTCATTGCATCGCCTCTTGTCGGTTTTGTAGGTGATTGCATAGGGACTCGACCATAGTTAAGACGATGATTGCCCGTACGACAAATGTGGGTTAGGCAATAATCAATCTCATTAGTCGATTTGGTTCTTTACATATATTCAAACATCACTTTTGCGCATAACTCAAAACAGGTATCTTGCACCGGCTCCTCTAGGAGTGCGCGGCCGTGCGCGCAGAATTGCCGAGGCAGAACCCGATTCCAGCGAGCCAACATGCAGCTGTTTCTGATCGGCCCAAGCCTGAGACCGAGACTTATATGTACGTATATGACGAGTACGATCAGCGAATCATCGAGGACCGCGTCAAGCAGTTCCGTGATCAGACCCGACGCTATCTGGCAGGCGAGCTGAGCGAAGAAGAATTCCGCCCTCTGCGCTTGCAGAATGGCCTGTATATCCAGCGCTTCGCCCCGATGCTGCGTGTGGCGGTGCCTTATGGCCAGCTGACTTCGCGCCAGGTGCGCAAACTGGCGCAAATTGCCCGTGACTACGACAAGGGCTATGCCCACATCAGTACCCGGCAGAACGTCCAGTACAACTGGCCGGCCCTGGAAGACGTGCCCGAGATCCTGGCCGAGCTGGCCACCGTGCAGATGCACGCGATCCAGACCAGCGGCAACTGCCTGCGCAACGTCACCACCGACCAGTTCGCCGGTGTCGCGGCCGACGAGTTGATCGACCCACGGCCGTGGTGCGAAATCGTTCGCCAGTGGACGACGTTCCACCCGGAATTCGCCTACCTGCCGCGCAAGTTCAAGATCGCTATCAACGGTTCGAGTTCGGACCGTGCGGCCATCGAAGTCCACGACATCGGCCTGGAGACGGTCTACAACGCAGCCGGCGAGCTGGGCTTCCGTGTACTCGTGGGCGGCGGCCTGGGGCGTACCCCAGTGGTCGGCGCATTCATCAACGAGTTCTTGCCGTGGCAGGACCTGCTGAGCTACCTCGACGCCATCCTGCGGGTGTACAACCGCTACGGTCGTCGTGACAATAAATACAAGGCGCGGATCAAGATCCTGGTCAAGGCCCTGACACCTGAAGTGTTCGCCGAGAAGGTCGAAGCCGAGATGGCTCACCTGCGTGGCGGCCAGACCACCCTGACCGAAGCCGAAGTCCACCGTGTGGCCAAGCATTTCGTCGATCCGGACTACAAGGCCCTGGGCAATCAGGATGCCGAACTGGCAGCCCTCGACAAGGAACACCCGGGCTTCGCCCGCTGGCGTACCCGCAACACCCTGGCCCACAAGAAGCCGGGTTATGTCGCGGTGACCCTGTCTCTGAAACCCACCGGCGTCGCACCAGGCGACATCACCGACAAGCAACTGGACGCCGTGGCCGACCTGGCCGAGCGCTACAGCTTCGGCCAGTTGCGCACCTCCCACGAGCAGAACATCATCCTGGCGGACGTTGAACAGAGCCAGTTGTTCACCCTGTGGGGCGAGCTGCGCGAACAAGGTTTCGCCACCCCGAACATCGGCCTGCTGACCGACATGATCTGCTGCCCGGGCGGCGACTTCTGCTCCCTGGCCAACGCCAAGTCGATCCCTATCGCCGAATCGATCCAGCGTCGTTTCGATGACCTGGACTACCTGTTCGACATCGGCGAGCTGGACCTGAACATTTCCGGCTGCATGAACGCCTGTGGTCACCACCACGTCGGCCACATCGGCATCCTGGGCGTGGACAAGAAAGGCGAAGAGTTCTACCAGGTCTCCCTGGGCGGCAGCGGCAGCCGCGACGCCAGCCTGGGCAAGATCCTCGGTCCGTCGTTTGCCCAGGATGACATGCCTGACGTGATCGAGAAGCTGATCGACGTGTACATCGAACAACGTACTGCGGACGAGCGTTTCATCGACACTTACCAACGTATCGGCATCGACCTCTTCAAGGAACGCGTCTATGCAGCGAATCATTAAGAACAACGAGGTCATCGACGAAACCTGGCACCTGTTGCCCAAGGACGCGACCCTCGATGGCATCTCCAACTGCGACGACCTGATCGTGCCATTGGCCCTGTGGCGCGATCATGCCCATGCCCTCAAGGCCCGCGACGGCGGCCTGGGTGTGTGGCTGGACGCCGACGAGGAAGCGGAAGAAATCGGCGAAGACGCCAACCAGTTGCAAGTCATCGCCCTGAACTTCCCGGCCTTCACCGATGGGCGCAGCTACTCCAACGCCCGCCTGCTGCGTGAACGCTATGGTTTCAAGGGTGAGTTGCGGGCGATTGGCGACGTGCTGCGCGACCAGTTGTTCTACATGCGCCGCTGCGGTTTCGACGCCTTTGCCTTGCGCGCCGACAAAGACCCCTACGAAGCCCTCGAAAGCCTCAAGGACTTCTCGGTGACCTACCAGGCTGCCACTGACGAGCCGCTGCCACTGTTCCGTCGTCGCTGAAACAGCCCCATGAAAAAGCCCTGATCCGGGTGTGCCGGTTCAGGGCTTTTTTTGTTTTCGGGGTCTTGAATCCACCTCACTCCCACAAAGGGATAACTGTGAACCCGAAGCTTCTACCTGCCTCAGAACCACTGTGGGAGCGAGCTTGCTCGCGATAGCGCTGGGTCAGCTTGCATCCATATTGGATGTGCCGTCGCTATCGCGAGCAAGCTCGCTCCCACAGAGGGGTAGGCATTATTTCTGCAATTACCAGAACCGCTGCTGGGTCAGGCGGCTCCACCAACTGAGCAGCACCCGATCCACCGAACCGCTGGCCGCCATGCCAATGCGTTCCTGCAGGCTTTTACGTTCGGCGTAGTGCAGGTGGTACAGCTCGGCCCCCTTGGCCCGTTCGGCCAGGTACTCGTCGCTGGTTTTCAGCTCGTCCACCAGATGCTTGCCCAGCGCCGCGACACCCAGCCAGACCTCACCCGTCGCCACTTCATCGATGGCCAGTTGCGGGCGATAGTTGGACACGAAGTTCTTGAACAGTTCATGGGTGATGTCCAGGTCTTCCTGGAACTTCTCCCGGCCCTTCTCGGTATTTTCGCCGAACACCGTCAACGTGCGTTTGTATTCGCCGGCCGTCAACACTTCGAAATCGATGTCATGTTTCTTCAGCAGACGGTTGACGTTGGGCAATTGCGCAACGACGCCGATGGAGCCCAGGATCGCGAAGGGAGCGCTGATGATCTTCTCGCCGATGCACGCCATCATGTAGCCACCGCTGGCCGCCACCTTGTCGATGCAGACGGTCAGCGGCACGCCGGCCTGACGGATCCGCGCCAGTTGCGACGAGGCCAGGCCATAGCTGTGGACCATGCCGCCGCCACTTTCCAGACGCAGCACCACTTCATCCTTCGGCGTCGCCAGGGTCAGCAGCGCGGTGATTTCATGACGCAGGCTCTCAGTGGCCGAGGCCTTGATGTCACCGTCGAAGTCCAGCACGAACACCCGGGGCTTGGCCGCCGGCTTGTCCTTGTTTTTCTTCCCGGCCTTTTCTGCCTTGCCTTCGGCCTTGCGCAAGGCCTTGAGCTGGTCCTTGTCCAGCAACGTCTGTTCCAGGCGCTCACGCAACCCCTTGTAGAAATCGTTGAGTTTGCTCACCTGCAACTGGCCGGCCGACTTGCGCCGCCCCTTGCTGCGCAGCGCAGCAAAACTGGCCAGCACCACCAGGATGGCGATCACCAGCGTCACGGTCTTGGCCAGGAAACCGGCGTACTCGATGAAAAACTCCACAGCAACTCCTTAAATGCGATGCGCCATTGAACGCAGGCGCGTGACAGTCCCAGCATACCCATGCGCCTGCGTCGCGACCAGCCAAGAAACCTATGGTTACCTTGACGCGAGCCAGGCAGGACAAGGCTGCAACGGGCATTTCAAACAAGCGTATGTTTTTTCATTGACAGCTCACCGCCATCCCCATAACCTCGCCAAACCTTCAACGTACCGGGATGACACGGACGTGGGCAGTATCTATCTGATTCGACATGGCCAGGCCTCCTTTGGTGCGGACGACTACGATGTCCTCTCGCCCAATGGCGTACGCCAGGCGCAAGTGCTCGGCGACCACCTCGCCCAGCTCGGTGTCGTATTCGACCGCTGCCTCTCGGGTGACCTGCGGCGCCAACAGGATACCGCCGTCGGTGCGCTGGGCCAGATGTCCGCCGCCGGCATGCCGGTCCCCGAACTGGAAATCGACCCGGCGTTCAACGAGTTCGATGCCGACGCGGTCATTCGCGCCCTGTTGCCGGACATGCTCCCCCAGGAACCCGAGGCGGTGCATATCCTGCGCAATGCCGCGCAGAACCGCGCCGAATTCCAGCGTATCTTCGTGCTGATCGTCGAGCGCTGGCTGAGCGGCCAGTATGACCCGCCCGGTCTCGAAAGCTGGCTGGGTTTCGTCGAGCGGGTCCAGGCGGGCCTGCAGCGCATCCTGGAGCAAGCCGACAACACCCACAAGATCGCCGTGTTCACCTCCGGCGGCACCATCACCGCCCTGCTCCACCTGATCACCCGGATACCGGCCCGACAGGCCTTCGAACTGAACTGGCAAATCGTCAACACCTCGCTCAACCACCTGAAATTCAGGGGCCGCGAGGTGGCCCTGGCTTCCTTCAACAGCCATGCCCACCTGCAGCTGTTGAAGGCCCCGGACCTCATCACCTTTCGCTGAGTCCGGATTACTGTAGACCCTTGCTGTACCACCCAAATAAGGATCGAAACCATGACCACCGTAGCCGACGCCGTACAAGCCATGAAAGCCAAGTTCAACCCAGCCGCCGCTGCCGGCCTGGACCTGGTATTCGGTTTCAACATCACCGATGAGGACAAGCAATACGCCCTGATCGTCAAGGACGGCACCTGCGAACTGCAGGAAGGTGAGAATGCCGACGCCAACTGCACGCTGATCATGGACAGCGAAACCCTCAAGGGCATCGTCAGCGGCGAAACCGATGGCATGCAAGCGTTCATGGGCGGCAAGCTGCGCGTTGAAGGCGACATGATGCTGTCGATGAAGCTGTCCGAGCTGTTCCCAGCCTGAGATTGAGTTCGCACCTCTCGCGAGCCTTTTGATTGCCAACGAATCCCGCCCCCATGGCGGGATTCGTGTTTTTGCCCCTCCTTGATTCCGCACCGTACACAACCTTGACCCCTGTCAGTTCCCGCTCCTCCTTCAACCGCTAACGTAGCGCTTCCATCAAGGCCAGGGACGGCTCATCGGGAGCCTGCGTCCGCTCATCTCACGGAAGAGGCTTACATGCCCGCACTGAAGATCATTCTCTTATCGACTGCGTTCAACGGCCTGACCCAACGCGCCTGGCTGGACCTGCGCGAGGCCGGTTATCGCCCCAGCGTGGTGCTGTTCACCCATGGGGCCTCGGTCTGCCGGCAAATAGAAGAAAGCGACGCCGACCTGGTGATCTGTCCGTTCCTCAAGGACCGCGTACCCGAGCAGTTGTGGCGCAACCCACGGCGCCCGGTGGTGATCATTCATCCCGGGATTGTCGGCGATCGCGGTGCCAGTGCCCTGGACTGGGCGATCACCCGGCAAGCCGAACGCTGGGGAGTCACCGCATTGCAGGCGGTGGAGGAAATGGATGCCGGACCCGTATGGGCCACGTGCGAATTCGACCTGCCCAAAGGCCTGCGCAAATCGGAGCTGTATAACGGCCCGGTCAGCGACGCGGCCATTCGTTGCATCCGCGAGGTCGTGGAAAAATACCGTGGCGGTTTCGTCCCGGTGCCACTGGACTATGGCCGCCATGATGTGATCGGGCGCCTGCAACCGAACATGACCCAGGACGATCGCAGCTTCAGTTGGCATGACAGCAGTGGTTTCATCAAGCGTTGCATCGACGCCGCGGACGGTCAACCCGGTGTGCTCGCAAGCCTGGCTGGCGAACAGTTTTACCTGTACGACGCCCATCCGGACGTTCGCCACGGCCTGCCCGGCGAGCTGTTGGCCGTGCGTGACGATGCGGTGCTGGTGGCGACGGGGGATGCCAGCCTGTGGATCGGCGCACTGCGCCGCAAACCGCAACCCGGCGAACAGACCTTCAAGCGTCCGGCGCGCCATGTACTGTCGAACCGCCTCGAAGGCATCCCGGTGCTCGACAGCTCCCTGGCCCGGCAGCCGTTCAGCGACGAGCCCTATCAACCCATTCGTTACCGCGAATGCGGCCATGTCGGGGAGCTGACGTTCGAGTTCTATAACGGGGCGATGAGCACTGAGCAATGCCAGCGCCTGGTGGCGGCATTGCGCTGGGCCAAGTCCCGGGACACCCAGGTGCTGTTGATCCGTGGTGGGCGCGGCAGCTTTTCCAACGGCGTACACCTGAACGTGATCCAGGCCGCCGCCGAACCGGGCCTGGAAGCCTGGGCCAACATACAAGCCATCGACGACGTCTGCCTGGAGTTGTTCAGCGCCCGGCAACTGGTGGTCAGCGGCCTGACGGGGAACGCCGGGGCCGGCGGTGTGATGCTGGCCCTGGCCGCCGATATCGTGCTGGCGCGCCGTGACATCGTGCTCAATCCGCACTATGCGACCATGGGCCTGTACGGCTCTGAATACTGGACCTACAGCCTGCCCCGCGCGGTCGGTCCGGACATGGCTTGGAAACTCACCCAGGACTGCCTGCCCATCAGCGCCTTGCAGGCGTTGCGCTACGGCATGGTCCAGGAGATCGGCCCGCGTTGCCCCGACGAGTTCGGCCTGTGGCTGCTGCAGCGAGCCAACCGCGCGCTGCTCGATCCGACCTATGAAAGCATCCGGACGCGCAAGGCCGAACGGAGCCTGTCGGCGATCCAGGCGTGTCGCGATGACGAACTCGCACAGATGCGCCGCGACATGGCGGACGATCGCCACAGCTTCGCCGACAAGTGCCGTCGTTTTGTCTTCAAGCACAAGGCCTGCGGTACGCCCGAACGCCTGGTTGCACCCTGGGCGCGGACAAAACAGGCCCAAGCCGTCCAGTAACTCCCGGTATCGGGGGAGCCTTGGCAACTCTTACAATACCCGCCTCCCCCGCATCAGCCTGAACATGGACATCGACCTCGCCCGCACTTTCCTGGAAATCGTCCGCCACGGCAGCCTCGCCGCGGCGGCCGACAAGCTGCACGTGACCCAGACGGCGATCACCGCCCGGGTCCAGAAGCTCGAAAGCCAGCTCGGCTGCGCGCTGTTCGTGCGCAACCGTGCCGGCGCGCGCTTGACCGCCGACGGCGAGGCCTTTGTGGTCTACGCCAACCAGTTGGTGCAAACCTGGGAAGCGGCCCGCCGGGGCCTGCCGCTGCCCGACGGCTATCGCAACGTCCTGCACCTGGGAGGCGAGGTCAGCCTGTGCAACCCCTTGATGCTCGCCTGGGCCGGAGCACTGCGCCAGAAGATCCCCGGTCACGCCCTGCGCATGGACATCCGCGACGGCGAGAAGCTGCTGCAACAGTTGGAACTGGGCCTGCTGGATGCGGCGCTGGTCTATCAGCCTGAATACTGGCCGCGCCTGCAGGTAGAACAACTGCTGGAAGAAAAACTCATCCTGGTACGCCTGGCCGCCCGTCCCGAACCCTACGTGTATATCGACTGGAGCGCGGACTTCCGGCGCCAACACGACACCGCGCTGCCAGACAAGGCCAAGGCCGCCGTAACCTTCAACCTCGGCCCCCTGGCCCTGCAATACATCCTGGAAAACGGCGGCAGCGGTTACTTCCGCACGCGGGTGGTGCAGAGCTATCTGGACAGTGGAATCCTGGAACGGGTGCCCAAGGCACCGGAGTTCAATTACCCGACCTACCTGGTCTACTCCCGCGATCGGGACTCAGCGGCGTTGCAGCAGGCATTCGACGTGCTGCGAGAGATCGTCAAGACCGGCAGCGACTGGTCGCAGCGCTGGGATCCATTGACCTGACAGCAGCTCAGGCGAGACGTGCCCGGGGTGAGGACCTGACATGGCCAGGGATTGCTCCCGCTTTTCAGGCGCTGGCGAAGCCGGCGATCTTTTGACCTTTCTCTTGCGGCTCAATCGCCAGTGGAAAGATCGCAGCCTCGTTGCACTCGGCAGCTCCTACAGTCGCAACCCAGCGGGAGCCATCCTGGCCACAAAGCCCTTCGCGATACGAAGGATCGGGTTCTATGACTCGCTCTGCATGTGATCCACGATCTCGTCCTTGATCTGCAATCGCTTCTTCTTGAGCGTCTCCAAGACGTCATCGGGCAGCGCGGCGGAGGACGGCTTCTCGGCATCGACCACCTCGGCATCAAGTTGGGCGTATTTTTGAAGTAACGAGTCGAGCCTTGGATTCTCGCTGCGTTTTTGCTGGATTTGATCTTTTGTGTAGTTGAGATCCTGGCACAAATCGTGGGACACCGGCATGGAACACCTCCTTTGATGGATCGGTGGCAGGCGTCCTTTCAACGCCCGTCGATTATCAGGATGGCCTCTTGAACGGGGTTCTGTCGACCGCCAATCCGACCAGCGGTGACCGTTCGTCGTCCCGGATCGCTTGGCGATCAAACCTTTGCCTGGGCGCAACCCTCCATTGATCAGAGACGACAAGAATCGCTCGTTCAACCTGTATGGAGACTTACTTATGGACAAATTCATCCTGCGTCAACTCGGCCTGGCAGTTGCCCTGAGCACTAGCATGGGCATGGCCTGGGCCGCGACTTCCAACGACTTCGTCGACGAAGCGGCGGCCGGTGGCATCGCGGAAATCGAAACCAGCAAACTGGCCTTGGAAAAAAGCCAATCGGCGGACATCAAGGCGTTCGCCAACAAGATGATCACCGACCACACCAAGGCCAACGAAGAGCTGAAGGCGCTGGCGAAAAAACATGACATCGAAGTGCCCGACGACACCACGTTGATGAAGAAAGCCAAGGCGAAGATTCTCGAGGTGCGCGATGAGTCCTTTGATGCGGCCTTCGCCAACAACCAGGTCAAGGCCCACGAAGAAACCATCGCTCTGTTCAAGAAAGAAGCCGAGACCGTTACCGACGACAAGAAAGCTGGTAACACCGAACTCAAGGCGTTCGCCCAGAAGATGCTGCCGGACCTGCAACACCACTTGGATGAAGCCAAGAAACTTCAGGCGGCCCACCCAAGCAAGTAACCCTAAACCCGCTACTTGAGCCGCCATAGGGCTCGCTCAAGGAAAAACGGCGCTTCTCCCAAGACTGGAAGGCGCCGTTTTCGTACCCCGGACTTCTATCAGGCCTCAAGCCCCTTGCGCGCCACCGCGGCACCCGCCTGCAACGCCCTTCCCACCTGTTCTTCGAAATCCCCCCGGCTCATCACCTGCAAGGCGGCGGCCGTGACACCCCGGTAAGCCACCAAGGCGTCGATCATCTGCTGGGGGTCACGGCTCGCCAGCAACTGGCTGCTGTTGACCACGATACTTTTCGCGGCCAACTGAGCGATGTCGCCAGGTATGCCGGCCAGCATCGCCTGGCGGGCCAGCGTCGTCATCAACAAGGCTGGAAAGGCCGGGCCAGTGCCCGAGAGTGCGGAGAGGTAGTCGATGAAATCTTCTTTTTCGACCTCAACCGCAGTGCCCACGCATTCGAACAGCTGCTGCACGAGGCTTTTCATCGTCGGCGCTAGCGCGCCAAACCCATACCAAGGTGTAAAGGACTGCCCGATTTCCACCGCCGCGTTGGGCATCGCCCGCACGAGCGCTGAAGCGGAAGTCTGCGCAGCAATCGCCTGCGCCGTGATCCCGGCCATCAGGGAGATCACCGTCTTACCCGTCGCATTGATGCCCAGGCTGGCGAAATGCTCGGGGCGAACGGCGATGATCACCAGGTCGCTGCGGTCCACCAGGTCCTGGTTGTCCGTGACCAGGCAAGCACCTTGTCGAGCCAGGGGGTGGTTGCCCGAGCGATTGGAAATGATCAGGTTGCCCGCCGGCACCAGCCCCTTCGCCAGGACGGCCCTGGCAATCGCCCCGCCCAACCAGCCGGTGCCGCCAATGATGCCAACGGTCTCATTGATCATCGCCGTGACCTTCGAACGTGTCGGTCAGGGGCACAAAGACCCCGGGCTCTTTTTCGGCATAACCGAACTTCCCGTAGAAACGATCCAGTTCCCGCTGCTTGGGGACTTTGCCGGTGAAGATGCTCACGTAATGCGGGATGCGCTGGAAGCGCACGGTGATCAACTCTGTCGTGTTCATGGTGATGTAGCCGATCTGCGTCAGATAGATCGTTCGGGCCCGGGCATCAGCCCCTTGGCTATCGTAGCCAAAACGCTTGAACATGTTCGCCAGGGCGTTCATTCGCTGCTCGTCCACCACAGCCACCTCTTGGGCCACTTCAGCAGACTGAAGCGCCCAGCTGCGCACGGCGAACTCGAATTGCGAGTCGAACAATTGCGGGTTGAGCCAGCACTCGAACACATTCAGGATCGCCTCGGAAATGCTTTCGGCATAGCTTTCACTTTGCCGGATCAGCCCCCCCGTGTTGGTCTCCCGCCAACGCGACAGCAATGCAGCCAGCAGTTGCTCACGGTCCTCGAAAAACCAGTAGAAGCTGGTGCGTGACAACCCCAGGCGCTTGGCCAGTGGCATGACCCGGACCGCATCGATGCCCGACTCTTTCAAGGCCACGTAGGCCGCTTCCAGCCAGCCCTCCGGCGAGCCCCGCCAGCCTGCGTCCTGGGCCTTGCTACGGGCCTTCCCCACCTGCGGCATCGTGCGCCTCCTTCTTCAAATACGAGATAGAAATGTACTCTGACGACCCCTTAATGTACATATGAGTACATTTTATTGACCCGGCCGTCTTGAGTACTTAAAGTCCAGCAACATGGAGCTCCAACCAACGTTCCCATCAAACAAGCCGGGCCCAGGCATGAAACAACCTGTCCGTGAGGCGCTCCGGGTTGTATCTCCAAGAGGCAGGGACTTTAAAACAACAACGAGCCGCCATTATGTTTTTTTGCTGAACGCCGCTGAAAGAACTTCACCAACCGGTCAAAGAATGCCGGAACAACTGCCTTCGTTATCCCCTTCATCCGATCTTCGGTGACATGAGCCACCAGGCACAGCGTTGGAACACACCTATGCAACCCAGCGATATCGATAAAAAGGTCAAGGGCTATCGGCGGTTGATACCGTCGATGACGGCGTTGCTGGAGTTCGAAGCCGTGGCGCGGCTGGCCAGTTTCACCCTGGCCGCCCAAGAGCTGGGCGTGACGCAGGCCGCCGTCAGCAAACAGATCCGGTTGCTGGAAGATACCCTGCAGACCAAGCTGTTCCATCGCCTTCATCGGTCGATCAAGCTGACGCACGAAGGCTATGTCCTGCATCTGGTCGTCGCGGAGTCCATTCATCGCATGGCCAGTGTCTTCGACAAAATTGCCGAGGGCATTGGTGAACAGGAGATCACCATCGCCTGCACGGAAGCGTTTTCTCACTTGAGAATACTCCCACGGTTGATTGCCCTGCGCACCCTGCAACCGAAGTTGAAGTTGCGCTTGCTGACGCAACAGGTCTCGCCCAGTTCATACCGCGATGACGTCGACCTGGCCATCCGCTTCGGCAATGGGAAATGGGAGGATGGCAGTGCGATTTTCCTGTTCGATGAAGAAGTGTTTCCCGTTTGCGCGCCGGCCTGGCTTGCCGCCAACGCAGCCCCTTCATCCGTTATCGATTTCCTGGACACGGCGCTGATTGATTCGGACTCCACCCTGGAAGGCTGGATGACCTGGAACCGTTGGTGCCGGGAACTCGGCGATATGCGCCCCAAGCTCAACTATTCATTTCGCTGCAGTTCCTATAACGATGCGATCGAGGCGGCTATTCAAGGCCACGGCATTGCACTGGGCTGGAGTCGGCTGATCGCGCACCGGCTCAACAGTGGTGAACTGGTCAGAATTACGCCCTACGTGGTCAAGCCAAAAGACGCTTATTACCTGATTATTCCGAGTGGTCGGAAACCTGAGCCCATCACTCAGGCACTGATCGACTGGCTACGCGATGACAGCCATCTAAGCCATTGATTGCATAGATGTTAAAGACCACTTTTACGCATAACGCAAAGTTATGCGAGCGTGAAAATAAAGCGCGTTGACGGTCTTACCCCACCTTTCCAAACTGGACTCGCCGCCTGATCAACTTTGCGTTTGAGCGAGACCCATCATGACAATTAATACCGTGAAGACCCACCGTGAACTTCTGACCGACCGCACGCCGGGCCATGGTATGCCGGGCGGTTTGTTCGGTCGCCAGGACATTTTTGAAACCGACGTCGATATCTTTTTCACCCGGCATTGGATTCTGGTGGGGGTCACCAGCGACGTCCCCGAACCCGGTGATGTCTCCACCCTCGACATCGGCAAATCCTCCATTCTCCTGGTACGCGACGATGATGAGCATGTGCAGGCGTTTCGCAACGTTTGCCGGCACCGTGGGGCGCGCTTGAAACAGGCTGGCAAATCAACGGTGGGCATGCTGGTCTGCCCCTATCACCAGTGGACCTACGATCTGGACGGTAGCCTGAAACACGCGGCACACATGGGCCAGGACTTCGACCCGACCTGTAAAAGCCTGATCCCGGTGCACACTCGGGTCGTCGGCACCCATGTCTTCGTCTGCCTGGGCGACGAACCGCCTGAAGACATCCTGTACCTTGACCAGGTCATGACACCGCGTTTCGCCCAATATGACCTCGCCCATTCCAAGATCGCCCATGAATCGGAAATCATCGAGAACGGCAATTGGAAACTGGTGATCGAGAACAATCGCGAGTGTTATCACTGCGCCGCCACTCACCCGGAATTGACCGCCTCTTTCCTGCCCGAAGATTTCGGTTTCTGCACCGACGGACTCGGGGAGGATTCACTCCAGGCGCTGGCGGAGTATCACCGCCGCAATGCCGAGACCAAGGCCAACTGGGAGCGCGAAGGTTATATCTGCGATGCCGTCGAACACCTGGGCGAAGACGCCGTGACCCAGTTCCGCTCGCAGCGACTGGCCATTGCCGGCAACGGCGAATCCCAGACCCTGGACACCCGCGTGGCGTGCACCCGGCCGTTTGGCGAGCTCACGCGCCGCGACTTGGGCGACGTGCATTTTTGGACGCACAACTCGTGGAACCACATCATGAGCGACCATGCCGTGGTCTCCTACATCATCCCGCTGGCGCCCGATAAGACCCTGGTGCGCACCAAATGGCTGGTCCATGCCGATGCCGTCGAAGGCGTCGATTACCAGGTGGATAAGCTGACCGAAGTCTGGGTCGCGACCAACCTGCAGGACGCCAGCCTCGTCGGCATCACCCACAGCGGCACCCAGGATCCTGCCTATACGCCCGGGCCCTTTTCGGCCTTCACCGAAACCTATGTCGACCAGTTCTCCCGCTGGTACGCGGCGCGTCTGGCCGCCCATGGCGTGTGAGCAATGATCATGACGACTTACGAAAACCCGACGCGCCCTGGACATACCAGCGTGGTCCAGCGTTTTACCGACCCGGCCACCTGGGGCACGTTCGGCGCGCAATGGCACAGCGGCGAACAGAAAACCCTGCAATGCTGCGCTGTGCGCCAGGAAACCCATGACGTCAAAACCTTCATTTTCCGCTGTGCGGACTTCAGCGCCCTGAGCTTCGAGCCCGGTCAATTCATCACGATCTTGCCGGTGATTGGCGGGCAGATTATTGCCCGCTGCTACACCCTGTCGTCCGCCCCGACCCGGCCGTTTGCGTTTTCCATTACCGTCAAACGCGTGCCGGGGGGCACGGTGTCGAACTGGCTGCATGACCACCTCAAGCCCGGCGACAACCTGAAGGCCTGCGGCCCGGCGGGCAGCTTCACACCGGTCGGCCATCCGGCGACCAAGTGGTTGTACCTGTCCGCCGGTTCCGGCGTAACGCCCCTGATGTCGATGACCCGGGCCGCCTGCGACATGGCCGGCAACCTCGACATCGTGTTCGTCCACAGCGCCCGCACGCCCGCCGACATCATCTTCCACGGGGAACTGACGCGCATGCAGGCCACCATGCCGAGGTTGCGGGTCATCAGTGTCTGCGAAGGTCTCGGCGACACCGCTCAATGGCAGCAACCGATAGGCCGGCTCGACTTGTCGTTGTTGAGCCAGTACGTGCCGGACTACAAGGAACGGGAAATCTTCACCTGCGGTCCCCAGGGTTACATGGAAGCGGTCAAGTCGCTGCTCAGGGAAGCGGCCTTCGATTTCGCCCACTACCACCAGGAAAGCTTCGACATCGCCGCACTGAATGAAGAACCGTTGATCGAACAGGCCGCTTCGCTCAATCAACAGGACGTCTTCACCGTGACCCTGTCGCGGTCAGGCAAGACGTTCAGCATGCCGGGCAATCAGACCGTGCTGTCTGTCGCCAAGAAAGCCGGCGCGATCGTGCCCTCCTCCTGCAGCCAGGGTATTTGTGGCACCTGCAAGACGGCCCTGCTCCAGGGCACGGTGGACATGCATCACAATGGCGGCATCAGGCAACGGGAAATCGACAAAGGCCTGCGCTTGCTGTGCTGCAGCAAACCCACCTCAGACTTGGTCCTTGATCTTTAGCCTTGCCTCAGGCGTCAGCCGCTTGCACCAGTGAGCGTGGGGGCCATTTATCACTATTTCGAAAATTCGTCAGGCGCACCTCTGGGCTCAGCGTTTTTCTGCGATCAATCTCAAAAACGGCCAATAACGGCCGATACCCAGGATAAGACCCCGCCACTGGGGTGCAGGATAGAACGGTAGGTCACTCATGACAGAGATTTATTTGCTGATAGCGCACGGCACGGACCAGGGCGAAGCCTACGTGCTGGGCTGGTTCGACGACCGGAGCAAAGCCCGGGAAGTGGCCGAGCAGAAAGAATGGGAAGCGTACCGCGCCAGCCTGAAGGAGAAACACCCATGGTCCGGCCACAAGCCGCTGGCACCGGACCAGACGGACTACCGCCGCTACTGGATCAAGACCATTTCCAAATTCGAACATGTGCCAGTGCCAAGGTCCTTTGCGGTCCATTGATCATCACGAATGAATATTCGACGAAACGAGCGCTATCGGTGGCGGTCTAGACGATTAAGCCCATCCGATTGAGAGCGTTCTTATGTTGAAATTCCTTGGCGGCACCGTAGGTATCATTTTCCTGATTGGCCTGATCGTGGTGATTGCGCTGTTCAAGTTCATTTTTTGAGCGTTGCAGCGGCGATCTTTGACTTGGTGTTCCACCTACCTGGAGAGCAGATCGCAATAAATGACAATCACAGGGACGGATAAGGCTGACTGGGAACCGCTGAACCTTGAATGGCATCAAGGCTTCGCATTCATGGACGGTGTGCTGCTGGGCGATGGGCAAGTGCCTGATGTGTACATCATGCTCAACCCTCAAGTCACACGACCCAGCGAGTTGGCACAATGTGCCAGCGCTGGGCACTATCCGCCCTCGCCCTTGCTGGCCGGTCAGCCGGTTTGGCGGCATCGACGCAACCCTTGGATCTTGCGCGGCGCCCTGCGTGATTACTACCTGCTTCCGGCCTACCGGGAGCGCCACGGCTACCACGCACTTCAGCCCCTGCCGTTTCGGTTCGACAAGGGCCTGGAAAGCCTCGGCCATCAGTACTGGCGTGACGCAACCGGCGCCTATTGGTTCGGCGAGTACGCGATCACCCAAATCCACGAGGCGCAACCCGACAGGCTGGCCCTGCTGGCCTCGTCCCCAGCCTCGGTCACTTCAGCGTCCGCCCTGTTCTGCGACGGTGTGCATCTCTTTTTGCAGGGACGATTTATCGCCAGCGCCACGGCGCGGGTGCGGTATTGCAACCACCCCTCCTTTCGAGTGATCGACGATCAAGTCTATAGGGGCTTCAAGCCCCTGCACCAGAAGGACGGCACGCCACTGCCGGTCGCCAACCCGGACGACTTCCAGATGCTCGCCCAACGCTGGGGCACCGATGGGCAGTCGATCATCGTACAAGCGCAGCAAGGCTCGAGCATTGCCTATGAATACTTCTACCGCATCGACAATGCCGACCTGGCGACCTTCACCGTGCTTAACGAACGCTACGCCAAGGACAAGCAACGCGCCTATTACCTGACCGGAAAAACCATTCGCTACGTGGGCGACTTCCACCTGCTCCAGTGCTGGCAGCCGGCGTTCGATGAATGCGGTCGCGTGGTCAGCGCCCGCGAATACGAGGATGAGTATTTTGCCGTGGACGACCAGTACGTCTACGCAGCCGGGACCCGCCTGCGCGATGCCCATGGCCCGAGTTTTCGTCACTTGGGGTTCGATTATTACCGTGATCACCAACACGTCTACAGGCGCCAGAAACGCCTCGATGTCGACGTGGAGAGCTTCGTCGTGACCCAGCTCTGTCTGGGCGAACAGGATTACTCGCCCGTGCTGGCAGGTGACAAGCACGGCCCACTGGGCTCTGGCGGCATCATCGATGCGGCCATGCAAGCGGCGTGGGCGCCTTACTTCGAAGCCCATCCGCAGTTGGAAGGTTATTGGTGGCACCGCTTGCAGGCACGGCCTGAAGCCGCGCAAACGCACACGGAAACGCTGCCGCTACAGGCCATCGGTCTCGGTTTTGAGCTAGGCGACCAGGTGTATTTCCATGGACGCGTGATCAACGGGCTGGACGCTGCGAGTTTCAAATTGCTGGACACGCATCTGTGCGGCGACGCCAACGGCTTGTATCTGATCCCGTTCCATAACGCGCAAACGGAAGTGCCCGAACGGTTTTCCCAAGAACCCGCGGAGCAATTCCGCTCACTTGGCTCGCCCTACCTGACAGACGGCAAAACCGTGTTCTGCCACCGGATTTTTTACCATCCTCCGGAACCGATTCGTAAGGCACAAGCGGCCTCTTTCGAGTCCTGCGGGCATGGCTGGGCCAAGGACCAGGACACGGTGTATTACTACGGCGAGGCGAAAAAACGGCTACATCCCTCGGATACCCGCATGCTCGGCACCTATGCTGTCAGCCCTACGCTGATCTTCTCGGAAGGTAAGCCGCTGGACGTGGCGTTCGTTCCTGATGAAGTGCGCGTGCCCCATCCCGACTTCCTGCAACTGGGCACGCGCAAGTTGTTCTGTCATCGACGCCTGTTGAGCGCCAAGCGGATCGACCTGGCCACCCTCGAGTTCCTGAATGACCGCTACGCCCGTGACCAACATCGCCTCTATCACTACGACGGTTATGCAACCCTGACCGAAGTCGACGAAGCGCATTATCGGGAGTCCCTCGGCCAGCCAGCGGCAAGCGTTTAGAACTGCGTCACAACCGTAACGCCTGCGGTGTCAAACCGGTCCATGCTCATGAGTGCATCAATCGATTGCTCAAGGCTGATGGTCTTACCCACCAGTTTTTCAGGCGCCAGCTTGCCGGACGTGATCATCTCCATCATCGCGCCGTAACGGTGAGCCTGCATGCCATGGCTGCCGCAGATCTCCAGCTCGTAGGCAATGACCTTACTCATTGGGATCGAGGGCGTGCTGTGGTCCGCCAGCATCAAACCAACCTGGACATGCCTTCCACGCCGTCTCAGATTATTGATGGAGTTGAAGCAGGTCGTAGGATGGCCTAGGGCATCCAGCGAAACGTGAGCGCCGCCCTTCGTAATCTCGAGTACCGCCTCGGTGACATCCGCCACCCGGCTTGCGTTGATTGTCGCGACGGCACCGAGCGACTGGGCAAGCTTGAGCTTATCGTCGCAGATATCGATGGCGATGACGTTCGCCCCGATAGCGTGGGCGATCATCACGGCGGACAGCCCCACGCCACCACAGCCATGAACCGCCACCCACTGGCCCGCCGTGACCTTGCCTTGATCGACAACCGCACGGAACGAAGTGACGAACCGACAACCAAGGCTCGCCGCCGTGGCGAAGTCCATGTTTTCCGGCAACGCAACCAGGTTCAAATCCGCCTTGTGGATCCCCACATACTCGGCGAAAGAGCCCCAATGGGTGAAACCCGGCTGAAACTGGCTGTGGCACACCTGCTGGTTGCCGCTATTGCATTCCGGACACGCGCCGCAGCCGCCGACAAAAGGCACGGTGATACGATCGCCCACCTTCCATCGGGTGACATCCCGCCCCACCTCCGCCACGATTCCCGCCAATTCGTGACCGGGCACATGGGGCAGTTGAATGTCAGGGTCATGACCTTTCCAGCCATGCCAGTCGCTTCGGCATACGCCCGTACCCAGGACTTGAACAACCACACCGTGACGCTCGGGGGTCGGGTCTTCGACTGTCATCAAACGTGGGGGTTGGGAAAAGGCTTCGTAAACTACGGCTTTCATGAGAATCCCTCTACTTTAGAAAAGCGCTCTGTCTGAATCCTGGCTCGCGGACCGACCTTGCCGCGAACCAACGCCGACAGTAACCACAAATCCCCCGACACGTAAGAATCCCCGTCACTTATAGGTTGCAGCTGTACTGATATTCGAAGGGGAAGAATACGGTATCGACCACC
The DNA here is from genome assembly GCF_900111955.1 of Pseudomonas sp. NFIX10. NCBI lineage: Bacteria > Pseudomonadati > Pseudomonadota > Gammaproteobacteria > Pseudomonadales > Pseudomonadaceae > Pseudomonas > Pseudomonas sp. NFIX10. The sequence goes on from NZ_FOKH01000006.1 coordinate 173,435, forward strand.
AGTGAGAACGGTGCGTCGATAAGCAAGAAAGGGATCAGCTTTCCTTTGGACGTGCCCACCAGCCACCAGTCAAAGCGCAGGCCAATATAGGGGCACCGATGCTTGTCGTAATCCATCCGCATCGCGGTGGCCATGCAGCCGCCTAAGCTGGCGACCAGAATCAGCAGAATCACTTTCTGTAGCACGTAATGTCCTTATTACTTCTTTGCGAAGAGCTGCATAGACGCTTTCGCGAAAAGCGAGTCCCCCCTTCCAAGTCACCAACGTAGCCACCCGCAGCCTAGTTGGTGCGCTTACGCTCCACGCTCCATGCCGGGCGCGCAAAACGTGGACTTGAAGAAGATGCGCAATGTATAAATCGTTTTTTTACAACCACGGAAGGAATCGACAAACGATGCACAGACAACTTTTAATGGCTGCAATGTCACTGACTTTTTACTGTACCTCTGCAGCAGCCCACTCCTATTCGGACCTCAACACCCCCGACAAATCGGGTTTCATGTGGGGGCAGGTCTATCAGCATACAAAAGCAGCGTGCGGCACCTTGCCCGAAGATCTCGAAGACGACTACGCGAAAGCAATCCGACTCCTTTCGGAGGCCAGTCCTGAGTTTGGCCCAACCTATCAAGATGGCCTGAAACCCAGCGCAAAGAAGGATCCTTTGAGGTCAGTCGAGGAACTGGAGGATTTATGCGTAAAAGGTCAGGTAGGCCTTAGAACCTAGGTGAAGCTCGCACGATACTGGTTTTCTGGAAAATGGTAGGCGGGCGGGCAGACCGTCGGCGTTGATTCAGAGCGCTGCACTATCCTGCTATCGACGTCCAAGCTTCCACCGAGTGACATCCCTCCACGATCCCTGCCAATACATTGAGCGTAACCCATACCACCACGGACAGGGCTCACAACGCCGCCGAGATAAAATCCGAACAGACACTGCTGCACAATAAAGTCGACAACCTGATCAGCCTCGGCATCAAGACCGCCAGCGGCAAGACGGTCACCTTCAGCCTGACCAGCCAGGACGATGGACTTGGCGTTCAGGCTACGATGGACGGCGGCCCGCTGAGCGAGGACGAACTCAAGGCGATTGGCGTTCTGGGCAGCGCCTTTCAAGCGGCTGTCGACTGGCTGACCGCCGAGCCGCCCAAGCTCGACCTGAGCAAGCTGACGCAGTTCGACTCCAGCGTATTGGCTCGCCACCCTCCACAGTTCGGTGCTGAACTCGGCAACGAGACACTGAATGCTGGTCAGGATCACCGGTAAGCGGGGGTATCACGGCGGACCTCAATCCGGTGTCGTCTCTTACGACAATGGAACAACCCTGAGCCTGTTTGATTCGACCGTCGCAGCCATCTGCATTGCCTGCGGATAAGCCAGCAAACACTCAGCGATGGCAGGCTCCAGCTCAACCCGCACTTGCCTTGTCAGGGCCCGAGCACCGAAGCGTGGGTCATGCTTTTGGCACAGCCAGTCGCTTGCCGCAACGTCCAGGACCAGCGTACGGCGATGCTGACCGAGACGTTGGTTGAGTTTGTTCAGTTCGATCTGCAACAACGCTTCCAGCCATTGGGTTTCGATGCGTTGGAAAACCAGGATGCGATCAATACGGTTTAAAAACTCCGGTTCGAACCACGCGTGCAACGCCAGCTCCAACATAGCCTGCTCACCTTGTGGGGCGATGCCGAGCCAGCGCCGCCAACCGCGTGAAAAACGTTCCCTGTAGGTGGTCGCTTGCCGGGCTCCAATGTTGCTGGTCATGAAGATCAGGCTATTGCGAAAATCCAGTGTTCGGCTACCGCCCGCCAAGGTCAGTTGGCCGTTCTCAAGAATGCCCAGCAAACTGCGCACCACTTCCTTGCTGGCTTTTTCCAGCTCATCGAACAGCACGATGCCTGGGCGACTGTAGGTGCCTTGAATCAATTCGCTATTGAACAGACTGACGCCCTCTTTGCTCCCCACATAACCAGGTGGCGCTCCGGTGAGCGCCGCCGAGTAATGCTCCTGGGCCAAGGTGTGCATGTCGATGCGACAAAAAGCATCGGCGCGACCGTGTATGGCCAGTGCCAGCAGACGTACTATTTCGGTCTTGCCGACACCGGTCGGCCCCATGAACAGGTTCACCGTCAACGGTCTCTCACGTTCACCAATATCGACCTTAACCACGTTTAGCAACGCCTCGACTGCGCTCATGGCGTGTTCTTGGCCGACAATTCGACTGCGCAACAACGCCATGACTTGGGCGGGATTGAAGACGAAGCGTGAGGTCAACACATCTGCTGCCGGTGATGCGCTGGTCAGGCTAGGCTGGGGGTGGTTTGGGTCGATGCGATCTTTCACGAAAGGCATGGTTTAGCCTGCGTGTTTTTCTTTACCGTCGTGGGGAAGCTCTCCCACCGGGCAATGAGCCACGCCGACGGTGCTACGGGTCAGTTTTTCGACGTTTTCCTGGGCTTTCTGCGCGTCCAGTACCCAGGTGCGGTAAAAGTCGAACGGGCAGTCAGCCACTCCCTTGTCGCCGTCCCCGGAGTGATAGACCCCGGTGTAACCGCGATGCAGCAGCTTGAACAAATGATTCTGTGATTGGTCGTTCGCTCGCGCATCGCGGATTTGCGAAACGGATAATTGTGCGTACTGAATGCCCATTTCCTCTTCACCGCATTCGCCCAGGGTGCGACCGTCGAAGCCAATAATCGCCGAGTGACCAAAGTAGGAATAGACCCCATCGAAGCCGGCCGCATTGGCCACTGCCACATAGCAATTATTGGCCCAGGCCATGCTTTTGGACATCATCACCTGCTGCTCTTTGGCCGGGTACATATAGCCCTGGCAACGGACGATCAACTCCGCCCCTTTCATTGCACAGTCGCGCCAGATCTCCGGGTAGTTGCCGTCATCACAAATGATCAAGCTGATTTGCAGGCCCTTGGGCCCCTCGCAGACATAGGTCCGATCACCCGGATACCAACCTTCTATGGGGCACCAGGGAATGCACTTGCGGTACTTCTGGACGATTTTTCCCTGGTTATTGATCAACACCAACGTGTTGTACGGGGCTTTGTAGGGATGTTCCTCATGCCGCTCACCGGTCAGTGAAAACACCCCCCACGTGTCAGCCGCACGGCACGCGGCGGAAAAGATCGCAGTCTCTTCGCCTGGAATACTGGCGGCAGTCGCCATCATCTCATCGTGGTCGTACATGATGCCCATGGTGCTGTATTCAGGAAACACCACCAGGTCCATGCCGGGGAGACCGCTTTTCATCCCCGTGATGATGTCGGCAATCTTGCGGGCGTTTTCAATGACCTCGGCTTTTGTATGCAGCCGCGGCATTTTGTAATTGACGACCGCGACACCCACGGTGTCCGGGCTGCTGGAAATATCACCATGACGCATGAGATTAACCTCTGTTAATGACTGATCATCCAAGGTCTGGAGCCGGTTTTACGCTTGAGCCCCTGTGGATTTTCTTTGGTCGGGGCCAGCGGTTTGCTCGGTGTGCAACAACTGCACCCACTGGGATGACGACGGTTCTGCTGGTACTCGCCAAGCGTCTGCGGCGCGTGGGCACTTCGCTCGTTGGTCGCCATGGCCTGGCGTTGACTGCTCGACAACGTCGTCAGTGCCGGCGCAGACAACAGCAACCGCCCTCCCGGGCCCGCGCAAGACGGGCACTGGCACGACTCGTGCCGTTGGGCCATGGGCCGCAACATTGTGAAAGAACCACAGGTTTGACATTCGTACTCATAGGTCGGCATGACGCTCTCCAGATATTGATCGAGCTCGGGCGTGTCTCACAGGTCCGGGGCGATCGGCAGATCGATACTGCCGTCGAGGTGTTTGATGGGACCGTTGGCGTTGGGGTTGATGTCGAACTCGAAGATTTCGGTGGGTAACCAGAGGGTCGCGCAGGCGTTGGGGATATCGACCACGCCGCTGATATGCCCTTGCACCGGCGCAGAACCCAACAGGGCATAGCCTTGGGCGGGGGAATAACCAAACTTGGTCAAGTAGTTGATCGCATTCAGGCAGGCCTGGCGATACGCGATATTCACGTCCAGGTAGTACTGTTTGCCGGCTTCATCCACCGAGATACCTTCAAAGATCAGGTAGTTCTGGTAGGTCGGGATGATCGGGCTGGGTTTGAACACCGGGTTCTTGATCCCATACTTGGCCATGCCGCCCTTGATCAGCTCGACTTTCATATGAACCCAGCCGGCCATCTCGATAGCACCGCAAAAGGTGATCTCGCCGTCGCCCTGACTGAAGTGCAGGTCCCCCACCGACAACCCGGCACCTTTGACGTAGACCGGGAAGAAAATCTTCGAGCCCCGGGACAAGTCCTTGATATCGCAGTTACCACCATGTTCGCGCGGTGGCACGGTGCGCGCGCCCGTTGCCGCGGCATCATCCCGGGCCTGGCCCTTGAGCTTGCCCATGTGTGCGGTGGCAGCCAGCGGCGCGTTGGCCAGGGGCGGCACGCGGGTCGGGTGGGTGTCGATCAGTTCCTGCTCACGGCGGTTCCAGTCGCCGAGCATTACCGGGTCGGGCAGGCAACCGATCAATCCGGGGTGGATCAGGCCGGCAAAGTTGACCCCGGGAATGTGCCGCGAGCTGGTAAACATGCCTTTGAAATCCCAGATGGCTTTCTGTGCGCTGGGAAAGTGATCCGTGAGGAATCCGCCACCGTTCTGCCGCGAGAAGAAGCCGTTGAAGCCCCACATCGATTCGGTCTTGGCGCCGATGTCCAGCAGGTCGACCACCAGCAGATCCCCCGGCTCGGCGCCGTGCACGCCCACTGGACCGGACAGGTAGTGCACGGTGGACAGGTCGACGTCACGCACATCCGAGGCGTCGTCGTTGTTCTTGATCGCGCCAGCGGTCCAGTCGTAAGTCTCAAGAATAAAGTCATCCCCCGGCGTGACCCAGCAGGCCATGGGAATGTCCGGATGCCAGCGGTTGTGGATCTGTTCGTTCTCGGTGGCGGGCTGGTTGAGGTCGACTTTGATCAAGGTATCGGTCATGGCGAAGCTCCTGAACATTAGGGATGTACCGCGTTGGAACCAGTCTCGAATGGCGGCACGAATCGGCCAATACGTTGGATGACGTACCCCTTTGAGCTGGCTTGCCAGCTGCTACAAGGGGGCCGATCGCGCCTACACGCAGAGGTAGCGACTGATGGTGGATTCGTCGACCTTGTCCCGGGTCTCCTCAATCACGAAGCGCCCCTTCTCGATCACCAGGAAGCGGTCGGCGATTTCCAGGGTGAATGACAGCACCTGCTCGGAGACCACAATGGTCAGGTCGCGCAGGTGGCGGATCTCTTTCAAAGTGCGGGCGATGTCCTTGATGATCGACGGCTGGATGCCCTCGGTGGGTTCATCGAGCAACAACACCTTGGGATTGGTCGCCAGTGCCCGGGCAATCGCCAGTTGTTGCTGCTGCCCGCCCGAAAGGTTGCCACCCTTGCGCGAGCGCATGTCGTGGAGCACCGGAAACAACGCATAGAGATCTTCGGGCACCTGGCCCCGGGCCGATGCCGGCAGGCCGGTCTGTATGTTTTCCAACACCGTCATGCTAGGGAAAATCATCCGCCCCTGAGGCACATAGGCGATGCCGTGCTCCACCCGCTCGTGGGTTTCCAGATTCGAGACTTCCTGACCATCGACGCTGACCTGCCCCCGCCACTGCGGAAGGATGCCCATCAAGCTCTTGAACAGCGTGGTCTTGCCCATGCCGTTGCGTCCCATCACGGCGACGATTTCGCGTTTGGCCACGGCCAGGTCGAGGTCGTGAAGGATCTGACTCTGGCCGTAACCACAGGACAGCTTGTCTACGTTGAACATGCCTGCTTCCTCAATGGCCTAAATAGACTTCGATGACTTTCGGGTTGTTCTGCAGCGACTCCATGCTGCCCTCGGCCAGAACCCTGCCCTGATGCAGCACCGTGACCTTATGGGCGATGCTCTTGACGAACTCCATGTCGTGTTCGATCACCAGCACCGAGCGGCCCTGGCTGATGCGCTTGAGCAGTTCCGCAGTCTGTACGCGCTCGTTGACGCTCATCCCTGCGACCGGTTCATCGAGCATCAACAGGTCAGGGTTCTGCATCAGCAGCATGCCGATCTCCAGCCACTGCTTCTGGCCGTGGGACAGCAGGTCGGCCTGTTGCTGCAACAGCTCGCCGAGAAAGATCTCCCGCGCCACCTCTTCAACCCGGGCAATCACTGCGGCACTGCGCTTGAAGAACAACGCGCCAAACACCTTGCGCCCGGCCGGGTAGGACATCTCCAGGTTCTCGAACACCGTGAGGTTTTCGTAGATCGACGGGTTCTGGAATTTGCGCCCGACACCGGCACGGACGATGTTGTACTCGCGCATCTTGGTCAGTTCCTTTCCATCGAACTGGATGCTGCCGCTGGTGGCGCGGGTCTTGCCGCAGATCAGGTCGAGCACCGTGGTCTTGCCTGCGCCGTTGGGCCCGATCACCACCCGCACTTCATTGCGGTCTATGTACAGGTTGAGGTTGTCCACGGCCTTGAAACCGTCGAAGGACACCGTCAGCCCCTCGATAACCAGCACCGGCTTGTTCATCTGAAAACCTACGGCGGTCATGGCTGCGTCTCCAGCGAAGGGCGTTCAGAAGCAGGGGTCGGCGTCTCCGGCAGGGGCGCGGCAACGGCAGCTTGCTGCGGGGTACGCCGCAATAAACGGCCAAGGGTCTGGCGGCCATGGCTGTCCCAGAGTCCGGCCAAACCATTGGGGAAGTACATGACCACGGCAATGAACAGCCCGCCCATCAGGTACAGCCACAATTCGGGGAAGGACTCGGAGAAATAGGTCTTGCCGTAGTTCACCAGCAAGGCCCCATACACCGCGCCGAGCAGCGACATGCGCCCGCCGACAGCGGCAAAGATCACCATCTCGATGGATGGCACGATGCCGACGAACGAAGGCGACATGAAGCCCACCTGCAAGGCGAACATGGCGCCGCCTATGGCCGAGAAGGCAGCGGCGATGCAGAACACGAAAATCTTGAAACTGGCCACGTCATAACCGGAGAAGCGCACCCGCTCCTCTTTATCGCGCATCGCCATCAGCAGCCGCCCGAGCTTCGACGCAAGGACGAAACGGCCGATGAAAATGCAGCCGAACAACAAGGCCGCGTTGATGAAGTACAGCAGCAGCTTGGCGCTGTCACTGCGCAGGTCCCAGCCGAGCAGCGTCTTGAGATCGGTGATGCCGTTGACTCCGCCGGTCAGGCCCTGCTGGCCGACGATCAGCACCGTGAGAATCAGCGCGATGGCCTGGCTGACGATAGAGAAATAAACATCCCCCACCCGCCGCTTGAACAGCGCCATGCCAATGATGAAGGCCAGCACTACCGGCACCAGGATCACCGCCAACAGGGTGAAGCTGAAACTGTGGAACGGTACCCAGAGCCACGGCAGTTCGGTGATCTGGTTCCAGTCCATGAAATCCGGAATGCCCGGCGTCGACTGGATTTTGGTGCTCTGCGGGTCGGAGGCTTCGAGCTTGAGAAACATCGCCATGCAGTAGCCGCCGACGCCGAAGAACACCCCTTGCCCGAGGCTGAGAATGCCGCCATAGCCCCAACACAGCACCAGGCCGACAGCGACGAAGGCATAGGTCAGGTACTTGCCCACCATGTTCAGGCGAAAGGCATCCAGGGTCAGCGGGAAAACCACGAGAATCAGCAGCGCCAACAGGGCCAAGCCCAACAGGTTCTGCTTGCCCGCCAGCATCTTGTCTAAAAGCTTCATTGGCTCGCCTCTACTTGCGCACTTTGATGGAGAACAACCCTTGAGGGCGCAACATCAGGATCAGAATCACCCCGGACAGGGTCAGCACCTTGGCCATCGAACCACTGAGGAAGAACTCCGAGATCGATTGGGTCTGGGCAATGACGAACGCCGACGCAATAGTGCCGAACAGGCTTTGTGCGCCGCCGAAGACCACCACCAGGAAGGTGTCGACTATGTACTGCGAGCCCGCGGTGGGCCCGGTGGAGCCAATGGTGGTAAAGGCCGCGCCGGCCACCCCCGCGACACCACAACCGAGGGCAAAGGTCATGCGGTCGACCTTGCGCGTATTGATGCCCACGGCACGGCTCATCAGCCGGTTTTGCACCGTGGCCCGCACTTGCAGGCCCCAGCGTGAGCGGTAGAGCAAGAGAAAAATGGCCGCGGTGAGCAGCAGAGTCAGGGCCATCATGAACAGGCCGTTGCGCGGGATCTCGATGGACTCGGTGAAGTTGAACGAGCCCATCAGCCACTCCGGCGGCGTGGCGCTGACTTCACGGGCGCCGAACACCGAACGGAAGGTCTGCTGCATCACTAGGGACAGCCCCCAGGTCGCCAGCAATGTGTCCAACGGACGCTTGTAGAGCCGACTGATCATCGCCCACTCCACCAGCCAGCCGATGGCCCCGGCCACCAGAAACGACAAGGCGATGGCGATGAAAAAATAATAGGGTTGAAACCACGGGGCGAAATGACTGGTCAGGCTCGAACAGACATAGGTGGTGTAGGCGCCGATCGTGAGGAACTCGCCGTGGGCCATGTTGATGACCCCCATCTGGCCGAAAATGATCGCCAGCCCCAATGCCATCAACAGCAGCACACAGAACACGGACAAGCCGTTGAACCCCTGCATCGCCGCGATGGCACCAAATTCCGATAGCCATTCCATGATGATGGACTCCTGCTTGGAGGAAGGATGTGGAAAAACGTTGGAGCTCCATCGCCGGCAAGCCAGCTCCTACAGAGTGTTGGAGTCGGCCTGCCGCGATGGCCCAGACCTTACTGATAGCCTTTAGGGAACGGATTCGGCTCGATCAGATCGGACTCGTACACCACTTTGAACTGGCCATCGGGCTGCACTTCACCGATGCGGGTCTTGCTCCACAGGTGATGGTTTTCATGCACTTTGACGTAGCCTTCAGGCGCGGTTTTCAACTCGATGCCCGGCGAGGCTGCAACCACTTTGTCGACATCGAAGCTGCCGGCTTTTTCCACCGCAGCCTTCCACAACCATGGGCCCAGGTACGCGGCCTGGGTCACGTCGCCGATCACCGAATCCTTGCCGTACTTGGCCTTGAAAGCGTCGACGAAGGCTTTGTTGTTGGGGTTGTCCAGGCTCTGGAAGTACTTCATCGAGGCATAGAAACCGGCCATGTTCTCGCCGCCGATGCCCAGCAACTCATCTTCGGTGACCGAGAGAGTGAGCAAGGTCTGCTTGGCCGAATTGACACCCGCCGCATTGAGTTGTTTGTAGAAGGCCACGTTGGAGCCACCCACCACTGCCGCGAACACCACGTCGGGCTTCTTCAACTTGACTTTGTTGATCAGCGAACCGAACTGGGTGTTGCCGAGCGGGTAATAGTCTTCGCCGACCACGGTGCCGTGCAGCACGTTTTCAATGTGCTTGCGGGCAATCTTCATCGAGGTGCGTGGCCAGATATAGTCCGATCCCACCAGGTAGAAGGTTTTGGCGCCTTTGGTCTTGGCGATCCAGTCGAGGCTGGCGAGGATTTGCTGGGTGGCTTCCTGGCCGGTGTAGATCACGTTCTTCGACTGCTCCAGCCCTTCGTAGAAAGTCGGGTAGTAGAGCAGGCCGTTTTCTTTCTCGAAGATCGGCAGCACAGCCTTGCGCGACGCCGAGGTCCAGCAGCCGAACACCGTGGCCACCTTGTCGTTGACCAGAAGCTTCTTGGCCTTCTCGGCGAAGGTCGGCCAGTCGGAGGCGCCGTCTTCTTGGATCACCTTGATCTGCCGACCGAGGATGCCGCCTGAAGCGTTGATCTGCTCAATGGCCAGGCGTTCGGCCTGGATCGAACCGGTCTCGGAAATCGCCATGGTGCCGGTGGCCGAGTGCAACTGGCCGACCGTGACTTCAGTGGCGGTCACCGCCAGGCCGGTGCTATTGGCCTCGTCGGCCCATACACCCTGGCTGAACACACTGGCAGCCAATAGCGACAGGGCCGCCGCCCCCAGCGCCAGGCGGCGCGGCAACAGGCCTTTGGTCCGGATCAATCGTGGTTCCATGCTGCTACTCCTCTGCGGTGACGCTGACAGCTCGCCTTGGGACGGCCGGCAACGGTGGTGGCATCAGCATGGCGGCGCGGATCGGCGACGGGTATACGCAGCCTGACGTAAGCGCATACGTCATTTGACGTAGGGAAAAATGCACCAAGGCGGCGCAGGCTATCGCTCCAGGCACCGCCTGAACGGAACTGCGCGGACACGCGCGCAGCCAACAGTTGGCGCGGCACGACGGCGCGGCGCGGGGCATGAAAATTGCTCGGTTATCCGCCACGGGCACACCCGCCAGGCACGGAGCGCCTTGACCCCAGGAGTCTTTCGCCGTGCTTCCACCTGGCACCCAGCGCATCGCCAAGATCCGTCGCGACTACAACAGCTGGGTCGCCGACGAAACCATGGAAGACTACGCCCTGCGTTACACACCAAAGTCCTTTCGCAGATGGTCGGAGCTGCGCATCGCCAACACCGCCCTGGGCGCGGTGTCGTTCCTGGCCCTGGAGGCGATTGGCGGGGTGCTGGCCCTGAGCTACGGCTTCACCAACACCTTCTGGGCGATCCTCGCCGTGAGCCTGATCATCTTCCTCACCGGCCTGCCCGTCAGCTACTACGCCGCCCGCTACGGCGTCGATATGGACCTGTTGACCCGCGGTGCCGGCTTCGGCTACATCGGCTCGACCATCACCTCACTGATCTACGCCAGCTTCACCTTTCTGTTCTTCGCCCTGGAAGCAGCGATCATGGCCCTGGCCTTGGAGCTGTACTTCCATATCCCATTGGCCTTTGCTTATGTGATCTGCTCTGTGCTGGTGATCCCCCTGGTGGCCTATGGGGTGACCCTGATCAGCCGCCTGCAACTCTGGACCCAGCCGTTGTGGCTGGTGCTGCTGGTGCTGCCCTATCTGTTTGTGCTGCTGAAAAACCCCGAGGCCTTCAGCGACTGGACCAGTTTCCAGGGCCGTGATGCCAGCGGCGACTTCAATCTGCTGGCGTTTTGCGCTGCCTGTACCGTGGCCCTGTCCCTGGTGACGCAGATCGGCGAACAGGTCGACTACCTGCGCTTCCTGCCGGAAAAAACCGCGTCCAACCGCAAGCGCTGGTGGGCCGCCCTGATCTGCGCCGGCCCCGGCTGGATCCTGCCCGGCGCCCTGAAAATGTTCGCTGGCGCCTTCCTGGCGTTTCTCGCCCTGCAACACGAGATCCCCATCGAGCGCGCTACGGAGCCGACCCAGATGTACCTGGTGGCCTTCGGTTATGTGTTCGCCTCGCCGGAATGGGCCCTGGCGGCCATGGTGCTGTTCGTCTTCGTCTCGCAGATGAAGATCAACCTGACCAACGCCTACGCCGGCTCCCTGGCCTGGTCGAACTTTTTCGCCCGGGTCACCCACAGTCACCCCGGCCGCGTAGTTTGGCTGGTGTTCAATGTGGCGATTGCCCTGATGCTGATGGAGCTGGGGGTATTCGACGTCATCGACCAGGTGCTCGGTCTCTACGCCAACATCGCCATCGCCTGGATCGGCTCGGTGGTCGCCGACCTGGTGATCAACAAACCCTTGGGGTTGTCACCGAAATACATCGAGTTCAAGCGCGCTCACCTCTACGACATCAACCCGGTGGGCGTCGGCTCCATGCTGATTGCCTCGCTGCTGTCGGTCCTCGCCCACTTCGGTCTGTTTGGTGCGCTGGCCCAGGCCGCCCCGCCCTTCGTCGCCCTCGGCACCTCGCTGGTCATGACCCCGCTGCTGGCCTGGGCCACACGCAGCCGCTATTACATTGCCCGCACCCGCGATCCGCTACTGCTGCAACCGGTGGCACCGAGCACGCTGATCACCTGCGGCCTGTGCAGCAACCCGTTCGAAACCGCCGACATGGCTTTCTGTCCGGCCTACAGCACGCCCATCTGCTCACTTTGCTGTTCGCTGGACGCGCGTTGCGGAGATCGCTGCAAACCTCACGGGCGTCTGTCGGCGCAGTTCGAAGCGCTGTTGCATTGGTTGCTGCCCAATGCAACGGTGCCACGCCTGCACACCCGGCTAGTGCATTACCTGGGCCTGCTGCTCGCGCTGATCCTGATGCTCAGCGGCGCTCTGGCGCTGATCTATGGCCAGGCCTCCCAGGGACTGCCCCACTCGCCGCAAGCCCAGGCGACGCTGTACCAGGCATTTTTCCAGGCCTTCCTGACGCTCTCGGTACTGGCGGCCATCCTCGCCTGGTGGGTCGTTCTGACGCGGGAAAGCCGCCGCGTGGCCCAGGAAGAATCGGACCGCCAGACCCTGCTGCTGATGCAGGAAATCGAAGCCCACCGCTTGACCGACCAGGCCCTGCAAGATGCCAAGGAGGCTTCCGAGGCGGCCAACGCGGCCAAGAGTCGCTACGTCACCGGACTGTCCCACGAACTGCGTACGCCGTTGAACAGCATCCTCGGTTTTACCCAGATCCTGCAGCGCGACGCGGCCATGCCGGAGCAGCATCAGGATGCCCTGGCGACCATCCTGCGCAGCGGCTCGCACCTGCTGTCGCTGATCGACGGCCTGCTCGATGTGGCCAAGATCGAGGCTGGCAAATTGCGCCTGGAGCCGACGGAAATCCCCTTCCCGGAACTGATCCACGATCTGGAGCTGATGTTCACCCCACAAGCACGGGACAAAGGGTTGCGCTTTAGACTGGAGCTGATCGGCAAGATGCCGGCGGTGGTGCGAGGTGACGAAAAGCGCGTCCGGCAGATCCTCATCAACCTGTTGGGCAATGCGGTCAACTTCACCGACAGCGGCGAGGTCTGCCTGCGGGTCAGTTACATGCGCGAGACGGCAACCTTCGACATCATCGACACGGGTATCGGCATCGACCCCGAGCACATCGAGCGAATCTTCCAGCCTTTCGAACGCGGTGATCTGATGCGCCAGGACAAGGGCGTTGGCCTGGGCCTGACCATTACCCGCATGCTCACCTCGCTGATGGGCGGCGAGTTGCAGGTCAAGAGTCAGCAGGACAAGGGCACCTGTTTCCAGGTGCGCCTGTTTCTCTCGCAAGTACGGGTGCCGCAAGCGGTGATCCATGTCGAACACGACATCATCGGCTACCAGGGGCCGCGACGTCTGGTGCTGGTAGTGGACGACCATGTGGACCATCGCAAGGTCCTCAGCGGCATGCTTACGCCCCTGGGCTTTGAAGTGGTCCAGGCCAGCAACGGCCAGGAAGCGATTCGCCAGGTCGCCCTGCTGGGGCCGGACCTGATTCTCATGGACCTGTCGATGCCGACGATGGATGGCTGGGAAACCAGCCGGCTGATCCGCCGCAATGCGTTGTCCACGGCACCGATCATCGTGATATCGGCCAATGCCTTTAACGACGAGCGCGAGCGCAGCCTGGCCAGTGTCTGCAACGACTACCTTGCCAAGCCGGTACACACCCCGGAGCTGCTTGAGCGGATCCAGAAACAGCTCGACCTGCACTGGCTGCGCCGCGAAAAACCAGCCCCTGCGACATTCCCCGAACCGGGGATATTGCCCTCACAACCTGACCTCATCGCCCTCGGCGAACTCAGCGCCATCGGCTACGTACGCGGTCTGCACGAAAAACTCGACGCCATCCAGGCCGAGACGCCAGCCACCGCCCCTTTCATCAGTTCGCTACGCAAGCTGCTGAAAAATTTTCGCCTGGACGAAATCAACCGCGCCCTCAAGGAGGCAGAAGATGAATGCACTGACCACAGTCGCTGAACCCGGTGTCGTGTTGATTGTGGACGACACCCCGGACAACCTCGCCATGCTCTCCGACGCCCTCAACGATGCCGGCTACATGGTGCTGGTGGCCCTCGACGGGCTCAGCGCCCTGAACCGCATCGAACGCCGGCGTCCAGACCTGATCCTGCTGGATGCGATGATGCCGGGCCTGGACGGCTTCGAGACCTGCCGGCGGATCAAGGAGCAACCGGCCAACGCCGATATTCCGGTGCTGTTCATGACCGCGCTGACGGAAAGCAGGCATGTGGTCCAGGGCTTTGAAGTGGGTGGCAGCGACTACGTGACCAAGCCGATCCAGACCGACGAAGTGCTGGCCCGGGTCGCCGCGCACCTGCGCACCTCGCGCATCCTGCTGTCGGCCCGAGCGGCGTCACAGCCAGCCCCGCCGAGCCTGGACGACGAGCCGGCGCACAGGGTGCTGTCGGCACGCTTTCAGCTCACCGGTCGGGAAGTCGAGGTTCTGCGCTGGGTGGCCTGCGGCAAGACCAACCGCGACATCGGCACCATTCTTGATCTGAGCCCACGCACCGTGAACAAACATCTGGAACATGTGTATGTGAAGTTAGGTGTAGAAACACGCACAGCAGCGACCTCCGTGGCCTTGTCGGCCATGACCGATTCTCGCAACAGTGCTTCAAGGTAAGCCACGATAACCGGACGTATTGTTGGATGAGCACTGGGGCCGTTTTCGTCCATGACAGAACCTGGTGGATGAAGCAGGAACGTTGGAAACGGCTCTGGATTTTCAGCCCTGCCACCCAGGCAATGCGGGGGTATTTTTTAGGCATGAAAAAGCCCAACCTTTCAGATTGGGCTAAGTCATTGAATAATATGGTCGGGACGGAGTGATTCGAACACTCGCCCCCTAGCACCCCATCTCCTTTTGCATACTTCTTGAAAGCTTCGAAAATTTCACTCTGGATTTTTCCAAACGAGTATTTACTTGAGCTCCAGCGGTGTTCTGCTCTACGAGAGTCCAGTAACGTCCATCAAGAGCCGATGTTTTTGTGGGGGGAAAAGTAGGGGTAACTCATCTTATGGCCAAAATCACCATCAAAGAACTCGAGTCGCTGACCGCATGACCTGCGCCGCACGGGGGCGATCCACTCGATATCTTCGGCAGACAACGCCAGCAGACCTGGCTTATCGCCGCAGCCCATGGCTGCAAAAAAAAAACTTCACAGTCTGGACATTCTCTTGGGTGCTCATCGAAATCTCTCCATATCCTTTACCCAGGATCGTGTCCGATCTAATCGGGCACGTTGTGGGCCTGCTGGTGAGGACGTGGTGTCGGTGATTCAGCCGATATCGACATTCATGGCGATATCCCAGGTGCCGCCGCCGTTTTTAGCCAGGCCGATCATCATCAGACCGAGCCACTCGAGCGACTGGGCCATCTGCAGGCCGCCAACATCCAACGGACGTAGCCCGAGACTTTCGAGGAAGGTCGAGACGCGTGCCTTGGCGTCCACATCGTCAGCCGCGATGTACGCGTCGAGGCGTTCATCCTTGGCAAGTACTCGGCCGAAGAGGGTATTGAACGCTTTGACGACATGCGCGCTGGCCGGTGCGCCCTTGGCGATCTCCTGCGCGCCGGAGCTGCCGTAGGGGGTAACGAGGCCCGAGAGATCGGGAGCGATCGGGTTGGTGATATCGATGATCACCTTACCGTCGAGCGCATTCCCGAAGTCGGCCAGCACCGCCACCGCACTGGTGTATGGCACGGCGAGAATGACGATGTCGCCCGCCGGACTGGCGCCGTAAGTGCCGGTGATCGCTGCGGATGCGAGCTTGTCGGCAAGCGCCTGCGCCTTGGCGGGATCGCGGCTGGTCACCTCGACGGTGTGTCCGGCCTTGGCGATACGGCCAGCCACTGCCGTGGCCATGCCTCCCGAACCGATGATGCTGATGGTGCTCATGTTCAGTCTCCGTTATGAAATCAGGTGTTTTCCAGATTTTCCGGACGGGTTACGCCGTCGCGGCCTGGCCACCCGCCGGGCGCAGTGACCCGACGGTTTGCCGTCATCAGTCGGCCGGGAAGTAATGACCGTTATCAAGATCGGCGAAGAGTCCGGGCTGGGTCGGTTCCCAGCCAAGAACCCGGCGCGTGATGGCGTTCGACGCGGGGAGGCCTAGCGTGGCCATTGCCCGCGCCTTGGCGGCGTCACGACTCATCACCTCGACAATATGTCCGGCCTTGGCGGCGAGGCCGCCGATCGCTGCGGCCACGTCACCCGAGCCGATGCTGCTGATAGTGCTCATGTGCAGTTCCCTTACAGAGATGGGTTGAGCATTCGAAAGACTGCCGGCGTGTTCCGTCGACCTCATTCAACGTACGATCCATGCTGGTCGCATCACTTGCAAAAAGCAAGTGAACAACAGAAATTTACTTGCACGACGCAAGCGATGCTAAGATCCCGCCATGAAAAAGACCCTTAAAGAAGACTTCCGGTCCCATTGCGCGGTGAACTACGGCGTGGAGATTTTCGGCGACCGGTGGTCGCTCCTGATCATTCGCGACATCATTTTTGTTGGAAAGAAAACCTATGGAGACTTCCTGAAATCGGAAGAGGGAATTGCAACCAATGTCCTTGCTTCCCGACTTGCCTTCCTGGAGGAACAAGGCGTTCTCTCGAAGGCCCCCAGCCCCGACGACAGACGCAAGGACTTCTACACGTTGACCGAGAAGGGTCTGGACCTCATTCCCATCGTGATCAACATTGTGCTCTGGAGCGCGAAGCATGATTCGAAGTCGTACGTGCGGCGCCGCGAGGAGTTTGTTGCTCGATTAAGTCAAGATCCGATGCGGGTGAGCGAGGAAGTGAAGGCGCTGGTCCGCAATGGCGGGTGCATCTTTCCCGAGGGTGGGGGGTGAACAAGGCGGTAAAATGCGCCCTGTTACCGCGCAATTGCCACCTGTCCAATCAATCGAACTTGATCAAATCCTTAAAGATCAGTTGTCCCCAGCTATTGCCGCGCGCCTGCACCAGCAGTCCACCTTCCGAAAGCCCGCCAAGTTTGACCGGCGAAAAACCGAGATTTTCCGCAAGCGCACCAATCTCCGTGGCGGCGTCGTCATCGTCGCTCGCCAGGAACACGACTCTCCTGCCTCCCTGTACGGCCGGGTCCTGACCTAGAACGGCAGCGACCAAATGGTTGAAGCCCTTGACCAGTCTTGCGCCCGCGAAGGCCTGCGCAACGACCTTGGAGGAAGGCTGTCCTCCCAGTTCCTCAGGAGGCACACCGTAGGCATTGGTCACATCGATGATGGTCTTGCCCTTCCAGATCGGCAGCGCCTTTGCGACTTCCCGGTGCGACTCGTAACGGACCGCCAAGAAGACGATGTCCGCTTCGATGGCTTGCGCCAGTGTTTTTGGAATAATCCCGGGGCCTATCGCGGCCGCATCGGCTGCAAAACTTTCCGGGTCGCGTGTGGTTGCAACGGATACTTCGATGCCTTTGCGGGCAAACGCCTTGGCAAGCGCCTGGCCGAGCTTGCCGAAGCCGATGATTGCGTAACTCATAAAAATCTCCTTTGGTCTGCCACGCCCTGCGGGCTCCAAGGATGGAGTGGAGTCACCGCCCGGGCGTAGCGAATCAGATTTGCGCCAGGCCGCCGTCGACGGCGACCTCACTGGCGGTCATGAAGCTGCTGTCCTGCGACGCGAGAAAGGCGGCCACCGCTCCGATCTCCACCGGCTCGGCCATGCGCTGGAGCGGATTCATCGAGGCAAAAACCTTCATGCCTTCCTCGCCGAGCGCTGCCTTCGCGAGTTCGGTCGCCGTCGGCCCGGGCGACAGCACGTTGATCCGAATGCCGGAGCCCTTCAGGTCCTGCGCCCAAGTCCGGGCGAGGTTGCGCACTGCCGCCTTGCTTGCGCTGTAGACGCTGAATGCCGGGGCGCCCGTGGTGCCGGCGCTCGATCCGGTCAGGATGATCGAACCGCCCTGCCCCATCAGCGGCAGCGCCTTCTGGACCGTGAAGATCAAGCCCTTCACGTTGGTCTCGAAAGTTTCGTCAATGTGCTCGGCGGTAATATTGCCGAGCGCAAGCGGGCTTCCCGTGCCGGCATTGGCGAAGACGATGTCGAGGGTTCCGCGCTCGGCCTTTACCGCCGTGTAGAGTCGATCGAGGTCGGCAAGATCGGAGACCGAGCCCTTCACCGCGCGGGCATTGGGCCCGAGGTCGGCCATGGCGGCGTCGAGCGCTTCCTGGCGGCGGCCGAAGATGAAGACGAAGGCGCCTTCCTCGATGAAGCGCTTCGCGGCGGCGAGGCCGATACCGGTAGCGCCGCCGGTGATCACGGCGGTCTTTCCATTCAGTCTGGTCATGATGTGCATCCTTCGTTGGCGTTGTAACCAAGCAGGAAATTGCTTGCTTGAGACGAGGATGCAGCGCTGATAACCTAAGGACAAGTATGCACCTTTTGGTAAGTATCAAAAAATGACAACGACATCTGAAATCTGCGACACCGGTTGCGGGCTCAACGCCACGCTACGCATCATCTCGGGCAAGTGGAAACCGCTGGTCCTGTTTTTCCTGCGCGGCGGCCCGAAACGCTATGGCGAGCTCAAGCGTTTGATGCCTGGCGTCAGCGACAAGGTCCTGATCCAGCAGTTGAAGGATCTGGAAGCCGATCAGGTGCTTGCACGGACCGATTACAAGGAAGTGCCCCCGCGCGTGGACTACACGTTGACCCCCCTGGGCCATAGCCTGGCTGAGGCGATCGTTCCCCTGTGCACCTGGGGAACCGAGAACGCTGCGCAAATGGCAAGCATCTTCGCCAAGCGCGACGCGTTGGCGTAGATGGATGCAGACAAATCGCTGATTGGTTGGGGGGCAAGTCTCGAGTATTTACGCTTTTTGCTTCATCAGATCCCGCTGAACCAGTTATAGCCCTGATCTTCCCAATACCCGCCTGGATTATCATGGCTGACGAAAATCTCAACGATATGCTTGGGATTTTTGAAGCCCAGCTTGGTCGGTACTCGAACCCGTAGTGGATAGCCATACTCCGGCGGCAACGCGACTTCGCCGTAATCCAGTGCCAGAAGCGTTTGCGGATGCAATGCCGTCGGCATGTCCAGGCTGGAGTAATAACGGTCAGCACACTTGAAGCCGACAAATTTAGCCGTGGTGTCGGCCCCAATGTGTTCCAGGAAGGTTTTCAGCGGCACGCCACCCCACTGCCCGATGGCGCTCCAGCCTTCAACACAGATCAGACGCGTAATGTCAGTGCGCTGCGGCAGTTTGCGCAAGCCTTCGAGCGTCCACGGCGCCTTGTCCCGTACCCGTCCGGAGACGGCCAGCGAATAATCGGACAGGTCCACCTCAGGTATATCGTCCTGACCGTAGAATGCATTGAATGGAAATGGCGTGGTCATTTGCGCCTTGGTGAAGGTCGGCGCCAGTTTCTGCCCGCTGAACAGCCAGGCCTGAACCCGGTCGTTCCAGCGCGACATCGCCCACAGCACCTTATCGACCTGATCGCCGTCCTGCAGGTTACAACCGCTCAGCATCGCCATCGCACCGACGGTCAAGCCACCCCGGAGAAAGTTCCGGCGCTGGATATTTTCCAGCTGAAGCTGCTGTGCGGGCTCAAGCTTGATGCGCTGAATCGCGTGCTTTTCGGGTTCAATCATGGTCGGTTTTTCCGCTTTCAATGGGCCGTACGCCACCCGTGATCATGGGCAGCAAGGTTTTCGGCACCAGCATCACCAAAGTCAGATGCACAATCACGAACGCGCCAATCACCGCCATCGCCGCGAAATGCACGTACCGGGCAATGTCGTAGCCGCCCAGGAGCGCGACCAGTTCTTGCAGTTGGATGGGCTTCCAGATCGCCAGCCCCGAGACGACGACCAGTACCCCTGCCGCCAGCACCATCCAATACATCAAGCGCTGCACCGCGTTGTAAACGCCCTTCTCGTGCACCAGTCGAAAACGCAGTGCATCGGTCAAATCATGTTTTAGCGCCGGGAGGCTGATCGGCAACCAATCACGTTTGAAATGGCGGCTGATCAACCCGTACAGCACATAGACAAGGCCGTTGATGAACAGCAGCCACATAAACGCAAAGTGCCAGGCCAGTGAGCCGCCAAGCCATCCGCCCACCGTCAACGCCACCGGAAACTTGAAGGCGAACAACGGAGAGGCGTTGTAAATCGCCCAACCGCTCATGAACATGCAGGTCATGCCGATGGCGTTGAGCCAATGGGTGAGGCGGACGGGCCAGGAATGGATTGATTCTTTACTCATGTTTTTCCCACTCAGAAACCATCCGTGCGCTGGAGCGATGCCGGACGACGTCGCTCCAACCTGTTCAGGTGATTACATCGGTGGCTGGAACCCATCCTTACCGACGGCAATACCGCGTGCGGTTGTGCCGCCCTCGGCCGGGAACACGACAATTTTCGCGCCTTTGACCAACTCACTGGCTTTGCCTGGTTCTACGTAGGCGATGGGTACATCTTCCGGCACGACGAGTTGCTTCTCGCCGCCCTTGTAATTGACGGTCAGCGTGCGGCCATTGGTTTTGGACAATTTGCCCACGGTGCCGTTGGTCATGGTGCCTGTGCTGCCATCCGCGTTTTGCCAGCCATAGTGACCTTCACCGCTGCCCTTGAGGCTGGACTCGAATACGGTGACTTCCAGCGCCTTCAGCGAACCGTCGGCCTGTGGAATGGCCGCAGAGCCAACGAAGCTGTCGGCTTTGATCGAATCGATATCAGTCTTTGATACCCGGTTGATACCGGTCTTGTCAGTCAGGCCTATGGTCTGCTGTGCGCCGGAACGGGTGGTGAAGGTCAGCGTGTTGTTGCTGACACTTTCGACGGTGCCCCGCAGCGGCTTGATCACCGGCATATCGGCCGCAGTGGCCATGACAGCGGCACTGAGCATCAGCAAACCGAAGGTGGTGGACAGAGCAGTCTTGAGCTTCATTGCGACAATTCCTCACGGGTTTAAGTGCCGCTATCCTCGCCCTCGGATCGGGACCTCACGATGACCGCCGAATGACATTTCTGTCATTCGCAACGACGCCTTTACGAATGACAGAAATGTAACCGACTCAACCTTCTCAGCTGGTTACACTGCAATTCTGAAACACCGATACCGCGGGTTGAATCCCGTTATACAAGAGACCCGAGCGCCCCCTGACGATGCATATCCTGCTGATCGAAGACGACACCAAAACCGGCGAGTACCTGAAAAAGGGACTTGGCGAGTCCGGCTACAACGTCGACTGGACCCAGCACGGCGCCGATGGCTTGCACATGGCGCTGCAAACGTCCTACGACCTGATCGTGCTGGATGTGATGTTGCCCGGCATCGACGGATTTCAAATCATCGAGCTATTGCGCGCCAAGCAAGATGTGCCGGTGCTGTTTCTCACCGCTCGCGATCAGTTGCATGACCGTATTCGCGGTTTGGAACTGGGCGCCGATGACTATCTGGTCAAACCGTTTTCCTTCACCGAATTGCTGTTGCGCATTCGCACCATCCTGCGCCGTGGCGTGGTGCGCGAAGCCGATCATTTCCACATCGCCGACCTGGAGCTGGACCTGGTGCGTCGCCGCGTCACGCGCCAGCAGCAAGTGATTGTGTTGACCAACAAGGAGTTCGCCCTGCTGCATCTGTTTCTGCGCCGCGAAGGCGATGTCCTGTCCCGGGCGCAAATTGCTTCGGAAGTCTGGGACATGAATTTCGACAGCGATACCAACGTCGTGGACGTGGCCGTCAAACGCCTGCGCAACAAGGTCGACCAGCCCTACCCGATCAAACTGATCCATACCATTCGCGGTATCGGCTATGTGTGCGAGGTGAGGCCATGCGGACCCGACGCCAACCATCCCTGACCCTGCGCTCGACCCTGGCGTTCTCGCTGGTGGCCATGCTCGCCGTGGCCGGGGCCGGGTTTTATCTGTACCAGTCGATGAAAGCCTCGGTACTGATCTACAGCGATCACGCGGTCATGGGCCGTCTGGATCACTTCCGTAAATTGCTGCATTACGAACTGGCCATCGAGAAGCTGCGTGACAGCCCGCAGATTTTCAAGAACATGCTCGACAGCGAAGACGATATTTTCATCATCGAGGAGCCCGGGCAGCAGCCGGTGATCCTGGTCAATCCATTGAACGTCACGCTGCCCGATCTGCCCGTGATCGGCCCAGAGGCGAAACCGAGCGTCAACGACCTGCGCAGCGGCGTGACCGACTCCGGAGCACCGCTGCGCGCCGCTTCCGTACAAACCACCTCGGGCGGGCGCGAAGTTCGCCTGACTGCCGCGCACATCATGGGCAAGGAAATGGCCATGCTCGCGGCGTTTCGCGAACGTATTTACCTGGCCGTGACCTTGGCCTTTCTGCTCACGGCGGTGCTCGGTTACGTGCTGCTACGACGCGGTCTGCGCCCGTTGCGCAAAATGGCCGCCCATGCGGCAAACATAACGCCTGAGCGGCTCGACAGCCGGATGGACAGTGCCGACACGCCGGTTGAACTGCAACAATTGAGTGACGCCTACAACGCGATGCTCGACCGCCTTGCCAAGGGTTATCAACGACTGACGCAGTTCTCCGCCGACCTGGCTCACGAAATACGCACGCCGGTGGGTTCGTTGATGGGGCATTGCCAGGTCGCCCTGCGCCAGCCCCGTAGCGAGGATGACTACCAGGCGCTTATCGCCTCGAACCTTGAGGAACTGGAGCGTATTTCCCGGATCGTCGAAAGCATCCTGTTCCTCGCTCGCGCCGACGAAGCGCAATCGCTGGTCGAGCGCCAGCCACTGTCGCTGCATGACGAATCACAGCGCATCGCGGGTTATTTCGAAGGTCTGGCCGAAGAGCGGCAGATGTCCATCAAGATTCTGGGCGATGGCACCGTGCACGCGGACCCTTTGCTGCTGCGCCGAGCGCTGAGCAATCTGGTCGCCAACGCGATTCGCTACGCCGACGAAGGCAGTGAAATTCTGATGCGCGTCGTTGCAGTCGACGGCGGATGCCGAATTGAAGTGGAGAATCAGGGCCCCGTGCTAAGCGACGAAACCCTGAGCAAACTGTTCGACCGGTTTTACCGCGGCGATGCCTCCCGCCACCAAAGCTCCGACTCCTACGGCCTCGGCCTGGCCATCGTCATGGCGATCATGCAATTGCACGGTGGTACTGTGAGTGTCGAACAGCCCAAGCCCGGGACCATCCGTTTTTCGCTTTTATTCCCCACTGCCTGAGTGACACAACCGGACATCGCTTAGATTTGTGAGAGGCCACCGTCGACCATCAGTTCTACGCCGTTGACATAACTGGCGTCAGCGGAGGCAAGGAACAGTGCGGACGACGCTATTTGTTCCGGCTGGGCCATGTAGCCCAGCGGCACGATTTGTCCTACATGATTTCTGAGGGCTTCGATCTGGCTCTCATCCATCTTCAGTCCGTTGTCCATCAACGGCGTCCGGGTAAAACCAGGGCTGAGCACGTTCGCGCGAATCTTTCGGCCTTTGAGTTCATTGGCCCAAGTACGTGCAAATGAACGCACCGCCGCCTTTGACGCATTGTAAAGACTCAGGCCTTCCATCCCGTTGCTGGAACAAATGGAAGCGGTCAGCACGATTGACGAGCCATCCTTCATCAATGGCAACAGCGTCTGCACAGTGAAAAATACGCCCTTAACGTTAATATCGAACATCGTGTAATAAGCGGCTTCAGTCGTTTCGCCTACGGGATTTTTTTCGCAGATACCGGCATTGGCAAACACCGCGTCGAGTTGGCCATCACGGCTTTCGACCAATGCCTTGAGCGAATCCAGATCGGCCTGCTGAGCGACATCGGACACCACTGCCACGGCATTCTCGCCCAATGCGGTAACCGCGGCGTCCAACGTCGCCGCCGAGCGACCAGTGATATAGACGCGTTTGGCGCCCTCGGCTAACAGCGCGTGGGCAATCGCAAAGCCGATTCCAGTCGAGCCGCCCGTGACGACCGCTACTTGATTGATAAATTTACCCGTCATGTTTTGACTCCTAAGTAACGTATTTAGGCTGAGTTGAACAGTTGGCTGCTGCTCGGCGCTGGCGTCAGTCACGGTTCGGGCTGATCGAAACGCCGAAAGGAGCAGCCGATTTTGTTGAACAAGGCATCGAGGCATAAACGGACAGCAGCGCTGAAACGACCAGGCAAGCAGCGATACCCAGCAGGGTGGCAATGAATCCGGTGGCAAGGGAGGAAGGGCTTTGCGCGGGAGCGGCCAGTGCGTAAAACACACCACCTAGGACCGCCACCCCAAGCGCGGCGCTGATCTGCAAGGCCGAATTGACTACCCCGGAGATCATTCCCGATCCGCCGGGTGGTGCGCGATCTATCACGGTTCGAATAAGGGTTGGCAGCGCCCAGCCCTGGCCAAACCCGAGCAAGCCCACCGCCAGGATCACTAGCGCCAGTCGAGGGCTCTGTCCTGTCGGCGCGGCTGCGACCGCCGCGCTCAGGATCAGGCATCCCAGGACCTCGAGCATCATGCCCATGGCGGGTACAAAACGGCCGAACAAGCGGATGGCAAAGGGCGTTGTCAAAGGGCCGATCAGAAAGCCCGCGCCAAACGGGACGAACATCATCCCCGAGATCAATGGCGTTGCACCCAGCGCGTCCTGTAGATAAATCGAAAACGTCAGGAAGAATGCCGATACCACGTAGAAGAACAGTACACCCGTCAGTCCGGCCACCAAGCCGCGTGCTCGACTGAGTTGCGGACTGACCAAGGGCGTGCCGCCCCGACGCTCCAGCGCGATCTCGTAGCGCCAAAAGACAGCAGCGGCTAGCGGCGAGCCGAGCAGCAACAGACAAAGCCACCAGGGCCAACCGGCTTCCCGGCCTTCAACCAACGGTACCACCAGCAGCCCGACCGTCAGCGCACACAGCAGCACGCCAATGCGATCCAGCGGCACCGGAACTTGGCTCCGGGTATCGGGAAGCAACCGTATCCCGCCCATAAACACAGCGATGACGATGGGCAGATTGATCAAGAAAACTGCACGCCATTGCAGGCCCCAGACATTCATCGATATCAGCCAGCCCCCCAGTGCCTGGGCGACCACCGCCGCGAAGCCGATCGTTGCGCCATACACCGCTAACGCACGCGAACGTTCATGCTCCGGGAACAGGCTGTGGATGGACGCCAGTCCCTGCGGTGCCATCGCCGCAGCGCTCAGACCTTGCAACACACGTCCGCCGATCAACACCGTCGGCGAGTTGGCCAGGCCACACATCAAGGAAGCAACGCCGAAGCCGGCCATGCCCGCGAAGAACACTCGGCGGCGGCCAAACAGGTCACCCAGCCGACCGCCCGTGATCAGGAAGACGGCGTAAGTGGCGGCATAGCCTGAAATGACCCATTCGACCTGCGCCGGTGTAATCGCCAGGCCGCTGCGAATGGACGGCAACGCCACATTGACGATGAAAAAATCCAGCGGCGGAAGAAAGGCGCCGACGAGAAGAACAGCGAAAGCAAACCATCGGCGCGACTCGGCTGCTGGGCCGCGATCCAGTTTGGATGTCATTGGGCAACTCCAGAAAGTTACGACTAGCGCAGGCTGACTTCATGTTCACTCAGGTGCGCTGCCTGACAGATGAAACGGCAAGCCTCAGGGTTTGTTGCCGTCGTTGAGGTCTATTGTCGAAGTCAACGAGCGATGGCGGCACTGCCAGGGATGCACATTCCTCGTACATTTTTGTAAGGCCGCCACCCGTTGTGCGGAGCGTCTTCAGTCAGGGGCAAAAGCCGACTTGAAATGCTCGCTTCCAGCAATGGGCATATGCGGCAACTTCCGCCAGCTCTGTTGCGCCATGGGGTTGCAACGGGACTGCCATTGCGGCATCTTCGCCGTTCATTTTTGTTGGGGGGAGCCCATGGACTGGAACGACTTGCGCGTCTTTCTGGCGATTGTCCGCACCGGCTCGCTGGGCGCTGCCGCGAAGCAACTGGGCGTTAGCCACCCCACCGTAGGACGGCGGCTTCACGTCCTTGAGCAGCACAGCGGGCAGGTTTTTTTCCGCCGCACCGGGCAAGGTCTGGTGTTGACGGACAGCGGTGAAAAAATTCTGGGGCTGGCTGAGGAAATGGAGCGAAGCGCTCTCTCCATTGAGCGGCACCTGGCAGGCGACAGCGATCAACCTGAAGGACTGTTGCGAATTTCATCGGCGGACTGGTTCGCCTGCTATGTGCTCGCCCCTGTACTCGACGAAATGTCGCGAAGGTACCCGCTGATCGTTCCAGAGGTGATCCCCGGACATCGCCTGTTCGATCTGACTCGCCGCGATGCGGATATCGCCTTTCGCATCGTGCCGTTCACCGAACCGGACATCGTTCAACGTCGACTGACCACACTCAGCTACGGACTGTACGTTGCCGCGCACTTGCCCTTCTCACCCTCGGAAGATGGAAAAGACCTCGGGTTGATCCTCATGAACACGGCGCAAGCTCACTACCCCGACGTGCTTTGGCTCCAGCAGATGTTTCCCCGCGCCAAAACCGTGTTCACCAGCAGCAGCCGTACCGTTCAGGCGCAGATGTGCGGCCGCGGATTGGGTATGGCGGTCTTGCCACGCGTGCTTGGCGATCAGTTGACCGCCCTGAGACGGGTAGACGTCGGCAGTGAACCACCAGGACGTGATATCTGGATGGGTTATCACCACGACATGAAGCAGATGGACAGGCTCCGCGCCCTGGCGGATCTCGCGGGTGAAATGATTGGTACGTAGGGTCTAATCGCCGTGCAACCAAGGCACACGCCATGGTAAAGACCAGACGTGAAGCCAGGGTCTGCACCGGCTAGGCGGAAGCCATGAGAGTTTCACAGGGCAGGGGTGATGATGGCGAAGGTCATCTTGAAGCGAACACCCTTCTGGAATATCTCCCACCAGGCTCTCAGGGTCATGCCCACCAAGGAGTGGCTTTTTTTTATCGCGGTGAAGCAACATTGGCCTGAGCCTTTCGAATACATCACCTACGCCGTTCAAGACTCTCAATAAATCGTTTGGCCCAAGGAGAAGCCTCACACACCTTGTTCGGATCGATAAGCCCCAGCAGCTTGAAGGAGTGTTCTCCCTTGCCATACTGACTCTTGGATTTACAGCCGCGTGTGGCCTTGGCAAGAGCATCGTAGACCTGCACCTTGGGCACATACTCAACGGAGTTTCCAGGTGCTGGTAATTGATTCTCTTGAAAACCCTGTCCGAAAAACTCCTTCAGTGTCCGACGATCCGCCAAAAACCAGCTTTCCATGCACTGCACCATCAAGTGACACTGCCAATCGTCCGAACCCACTGGTTTTTGCCAACCATCACCCTGACGTTGCTGCAAATGCTGCCACGGTAGCCACCGAGCACGATCATCAGGTTGCTGGGCATCGCCAGGTTGCACAAATTCAGGCAATGGCGCTTCGCTATCCACCAACAGCATCGCTGGCTCTTGATTGCGTATTGCCGTACAAAATGAATCAAACGCGTCGCCACGACTACCACACGCTACTATCCTGGGCATGCGCCCCTTGAAACCAGCTTTATCAAGAAATTTCGAAAACCCTTCTCTACAGGCCGTTTTCAACGATGCAGCGTCTCCACCCCCCTCTACGTAGAGTTTCACCAGCGCGTTCCTCCAATCTCACCCCGCGTCCACAACTGCCCAAGCCTGTACTTCTCAAGCCAGGGTTTCAGTTTTTCGGCATCCAGCCGCGTCAGGGTCGTACCGGCTTCCGTTTTTTCCGCCACTAGAACAGATTCCGGCTGATCGCTCATCGCATCTACCAGCACATCGGAATGCGTAGTCACGATAAGTTGGGTACGTGTAGCAGCTTCTTTCAGCAACTCTGCCAAGGTCGGCAAGATATCCGGATGTAGCCCCAGTTCGGGCTCTTCGATGCAAATCAGCGGCGGTGGGTTGGGATGACACAGCACGGCCAGTAGGCACAGATAACGCAAAGTACCGTCAGACAACCGGGTCGCCGGTACTGTAAATCCACCCTCGTGGAAAAATACCTGCACCGTGCCACCCTCAATTTGCACGTCGTAGTCATCAATGCCGCTGTAAAGCGCCTGCAAGGCCTTCAGCAAGCGCTGCTTGACAGCAGGATCACGGCGCAGCCGGTTGAGCACCAGCCCCAGGTTGCTGGAATCTGGCTCCAACACGTCGTTGGGCAAATCTACCTTTTGCGGCAGCCGGGGGGCCGTGTAACGACCAAAACTCCACTCTCT
Organism: Pseudomonas sp. NFIX10; assembly: GCF_900111955.1. NCBI lineage: Bacteria > Pseudomonadati > Pseudomonadota > Gammaproteobacteria > Pseudomonadales > Pseudomonadaceae > Pseudomonas > Pseudomonas sp. NFIX10. Next base: position 201,471 of record NZ_FOKH01000006.1, read on the forward strand.
ATAGAGCTGAATCTTGCCTAGCGTCTGCCCCAAATAGGTAACTTCCGGGTACTGATCCGGGTCACGCCGCTGAGACAAAATGGACTTTTCCAGATCGATATCTTCCTGCTGCAGGGAACGAGTTCCCCCGCCCTTCAGGTTAAGAACCGGTCTGCCTTTGTTGAAATGGTAAAAAAAGTACGGTTGAGGATGCTTCGGACCATCCGGCTTCTCATTTTCGATCCGCTCATCCGCGATTTCGAAACGCTGGCCTACCTCGGTAAAAGCCAAGTGATAACGCAGGTTTTGCGCTCCCTTGGGATGGGCAAGCAGGACATCCAATGAAGCAATTGGTGTACCTTTTGCGCCTTTCCACAGCCAGTCACGAACCCCACCACCCTCGCGTATGGGCTTCAGCAATTGCTCCGGCGCACTACGCAGCAGCTCGATGGACTCCAGCAGGTTGGACTTACCCGATCCGTTCGGCCCGATAATGACATTCAACGCCCCCAAGGGAATGGCGGTTGATGAGGCGCCAAAGCTCAGAAAGTTCGTCAGTTGAATAGACTGGATCAGCATCACATCTGCTCCTTGGTTAAACCTGATTAGTCTTCCGCTTCGCAGCCCATCATAGAGGGAGCATTTGAGGATACCTACACAAAACAGGTTTTCTGCGGGCATGAAAAAGCCCAACTGCTAAAGCTGGGCCAGATCAATGAAAATATGGTCGGGACGGAGTGATTCGAACACTCGACCCCTAGCACCCCATGCTAGTGCGCTACCGGACTGCGCTACGCCCCGACTAGGCGTGAATCTTGTTCCGCTTCTCAACGGAACGCTCAGGAATATATCGCAAGCTTTTGAAAACTGGAAGTATTTAAAGCAGAAATTTTATTTCTTGAGCACCACCAGCACATCTTCAAGCTCGGCGATCATCTGGCGGATCATTTGTTTGTACTGGGTTGTATCGTCCTTGGCCTCATCACCGGAGAGACGCAGGCGTGCGCCGCCGATGGTGAACCCCTGATCATACAGCAGCGCGCGGATCTGCCGGATCATCAGCACGTCTTGTCGCTGATAATACCGGCGGTTTCCGCGGCGCTTGACCGGGTTGAGTTGAGGAAACTCCTGCTCCCAATAGCGCAGCACGTGCGGTTTTACCGCACACAGCTCACTGACTTCACCAATGGTGAAGTAGCGTTTGCCCGGGATGACGGGTAGTTCGTCGTTATGACTTGGTTCCAGCATAAGCCTCAACTCGGGCCTTCAACTTCTGCCCTGGACGAAAGGTGACCACACGGCGAGCCGTGATCGGGATTTCTTCTCCCGTTTTCGGATTGCGGCCAGGCCGCTGGCGTTTGTCCCGAAGGTCGAAATTGCCGAAACCGGACAACTTGACCTGTTCGTTGTCTTCCAGAGCGTGCCTGATTTCTTCGAAAAACAGTTCGACCAATTCTTTGGCCTCCCGTTTATTCAGGCCCAACTCCTCATACAGACGTTCCGCCATCTCAGCTTTCGTCAGAGCCCCCATACGTCACTTCCTTAACGTGGCGTTCAACCTGTTTTCGAGCGAGGTGAGGATATTCTGCGTTGCGGTATTCACCTCATCGTCATTAAGAGTGCGCGATGGATGCTGCCAGGTCAAGCCAACTGCAAGGCTTTTTCTATGCGGATCAATGCCTTTACCCTGATACACGTCAAATAGCCTGAGGTCCGTCAGCCATTCGCCTGCATTTTCACGGATTACCTCCAGCACGGCGCTGGATGCAACGTCGCGATCGGCCAGCAACGCAAGGTCACGACGCACTTCAGGAAAGCGCGATAACTCTTGGAATTTCGGCATTTTCCCTTGGGCCACTTCGGCCAGAACCAGCTCGAAAACGAAGACTGGACGATCGAGGCCCAGGGTTTTCGACAGTTCCGGGTGGATGGCGCCAACATAGCCGACTTCACGCCCGTCTCGCTCGATGCGTGCGGTCTGCCCTGGGTGCAGCGCCGGGTGCCTGCCTGGCACGAAAGTGAATGCGTCGAGCGCGCCGGCAAAGCCCAGCACCGCTTCCACGTCAGCCTTGACGTCGAAGAAGTCGACGACATCGCGACCTTGCGCCCAACCTTCCGGCAGACGGCTGCCACAGACGACACCGGCCAGCATCGACTCCTGCTTCAAGCCGTCCAGCTGACCGACGAAACGCAGGCCGCTTTCGAACAGACGCACGCGATCCTGCTGACGGTTCAGGTTGTGCTGCAGCGACTTGACCAGGCCCGGCCACAAGGACGAGCGCATGGCCGCCATGTCGTTGGAAATCGGGTTGGCCAGCAACAGCGGCTCGACACCCGGATTGAACAGCTCGAACTGGCGCGGATCGATGAAGCTGTAGGTGATCGCTTCCTGATAACCGCGGGCCACCAGCAGGCGGCGCAGTTCCGGCAGGTCGCTACGGGCTTCGGCCTTGGCTTGCGGGGCCAGGCGCGCTTGCGGGTAGCGGACCGGCAGACGGTTGTAGCCATACAGGCGAGCCAGCTCTTCGATCAGGTCGACTTCCAGGCTGATATCGAAGCGATGGCTTGGCACTTCGACGCGCCACTGCCCTGCCCCATCGGCGCTGATGTTCAGGCCGAGGGCGCTGAGCAGGCGTTCGACTTCGGCCGGCGCCATTTCCATGCCCAGCATCTGGGTGATGCGCTGGGCACGCAGGGTGACCGGTGCAATCTTTGGCAGGTGCTGTTCGCTGACGGTCTCGATGATCGGGCCGGCTTCACCGCCAGTGATCTCCAGCAGCAGGCCAGTGGCGCGCTCCATGGCTTCACGGGCCAGTTGCCAGTCCACACCACGCTCGTAGCGGTGCGAGGCGTCGGTGTGCAGGCCATAGGAACGCGCCTTGCCAGCGACGGCGATCTGGTCGAAGAACGCGCTTTCCAGGAATATATCGCGGGTCGTGGCGGATACGCCACTGTGCTCGCCGCCCATGACGCCAGCAATCGCCAAGGTGCGGGCGTGGTCGGCAATCACCAGGGTGTCGCTGCGCAGGGTCACTTCCTGGCCATCGAGCAACACCAGCTTTTCACCCTCTTCGGCCATGCGCACGCGGATGCCACCGTTGATTTCGGCGAGATCGAACGCATGCAGCGGTTGACCCAGCTCCAGCATCACATAGTTGGTGATGTCGACAGCGGCGTCGATGCTGCGCACATCGGCGCGACGCAGGCGCTCGACCATCCACAGCGGTGTTGGCTTGGACAGGTCGACGTTACGGATCACGCGGCCCAGGTAACGCGGGCAAGCCGCTGGCGCCAGGACTTCAATCGAACGCACTTCGTCATGCACGGCCGGCACGGTCGCGACCACCGGACGCGTCACGGGGACGGCATACAACGCGCCGACTTCGCGGGCCAGGCCGGCCAGGGACAGGCAGTCGCCACGGTTCGGCGTCAGGTCGACCTCGATGCTCGCATCGTCCAGGCCCAGGTACTCACGGATGTCCTGGCCCACCGGCGCATCAACCGGCAGTTCCATCAGGCCATCGTTGCCTTCGCCGATCTGCAGTTCGGCCTGGGAGCACAGCATGCCGTTGGACTCGACGCCACGCAGCTTGGCTTTCTTGATCTTGAAGTCGCCTGGCAGCTCGGCACCGATCATGGCGAACGGGATCTTCAGGCCTGGGCGCACGTTAGGTGCGCCGCAGACCACCTGGAAGGTCTCCGCGCCATTGCTGACCTGGCAAACCCGCAATTTGTCTGCGTCCGGGTGTTGCTCGGTGCTCAACACCTCGCCCACCACCACGCCGCTGAATTCGCCGGCGGCCGGCGTGACGCTATCGACCTCAAGACCGGCCATCGACAGGCGAGCAACCAGCTCGTCCCGGCTTACCTGCGGGCTTACCCAGCCGCGCAGCCATTGTTCACTGAATTTCATCCTGCTCTCCTAATAGATTCGTTACCAACTGCGACCTAGCGAAACTGCGCAAGGAACCGCAAGTCGTTGTCGAAGAACAGGCGCAAGTCATTCACACCGTAACGCAGCATGGCCAGGCGCTCGGCGCCCATGCCGAAAGCAAAACCCGAGAATTCCTCCGGATCGATACCGGACATACGCAGCACGTTCGGGTGAACCATCCCGCAGCCCATCACTTCCAGCCAGCCAGTCTGCTTGCAGACACGGCAGCCTTTGCCGCTGCACATCACGCACTCCATGTCGACTTCAGCGGAGGGCTCGGTGAACGGGAAGTACGAAGGGCGGAAACGCACCGCCAGTTCTTTTTCGAAGAACACCCGCAGGAACTCTTCGATCGTGCCTTTGAGGTCGGCGAAATTGATGTCGCGATCGACCAGCAGGCCTTCGACCTGGTGGAACATCGGCGAGTGGGTGATATCGGAGTCGCTGCGGTACACACGGCCTGGGCAGACGATGCGGATCGGCGGCTGCTGCGATTCCATGGTGCGGACCTGTACCGGCGAGGTATGGGTGCGCAACAGCATGTTCGCATTGAAATAGAAGGTGTCATGCATCGACCGGGCCGGGTGATGGCCTGGGATGTTGAGTGCTTCGAAGTTGTGGTAGTCGTCTTCGACCTCAGGGCCTTCGGCAATGCCGTAGCCGATGTGGGTGAAGAACTGCTCGATGCGTTCCAGGGTCCGGGTCACCGGATGCAAGCCACCGGAGGTCTGGCCACGGCCAGGCAGGGTCACGTCGATGGACTCGGCGGCGAGCTTGGCAGCCAGGTCCGCCTCCTCGAGCAATGCCTTGCGCGCATTGAGGACTTCTGTGACACGCTCCTTGGCAACGTTGATCAGCGCACCGACCTGCGGACGCTCTTCGGCTGGCAGGTTCCCCAGGGTCTTCATCACCTGAGTCAACTCGCCCTTCTTGCCAAGGTAGTGAACCCGGATTTGCTCCAGGGCATTGATATCTTCAGCGCTTTGCACAGCCTCTAGTGCTTGAGCGACCAGCGCGTCCAGGTTTTCCATGTACAGACTCCAGATACAAAATAGGGGAAGAGCTTTAAGGCTCTTCCCCTATTTATGACGTTTGACACCTGGGCCCACAGAGGTGAGCCCTGGTGACTGCCGGGGGTACTTAAGCCAAGGTGGCTTTAGCTTTCTCGACAATCGCAGCAAACGCCGCTTTTTCGTTCACTGCCAGATCAGCCAGAACCTTACGGTCGATCTCGATGGACGCTTTTTTCAGGCCAGCGATGAAACGGCTGTAGGACAGACCGTTAACACGAGCACCAGCGTTGATACGAGCGATCCACAGAGCGCGGAACTGACGTTTTTTCTGACGACGGTCACGGTAGGCGTATTGGCCTGCCTTGATTACCGCTTGCTTGGCAACACGGAATACGCGGGAACGCGCGCCGTAGTAGCCTTTAGCAAGTTTCAGAATTTTTTTGTGACGCTTACGGGCAATGACGCCACGCTTTACACGAGCCATGAGTTACTTCCTCTATTCTTGATCCAAAAATTAACGAAGGCGCAGCATGCGCTCGACTTTTGCCACGTCAGACGGATGCAGCAAGCTGCTACCGCGCAGTTGACGCTTACGCTTGGTCGACATTTTGGTCAGGATGTGGCTCTTGAAAGCGTGCTTGTGCTTGATACCGTTAGCAGTTTTCAGAAACCGCTTAGCAGCACCACTTTTGGTTTTCATCTTTGGCATGTTCGGATACTCCGCATTCAGTTGATAAACATAATCGCAAGGCCTGCCGTGCCCTGTTGATTACTTCTTCTTTTTCGGGGCGATGACCATGATCAGCTGGCGTCCTTCCATCTTAGGATGCTGTTCGACCGAACCGTACTCGAGCAGGTCTTGTTCAACCCGCTTGAGGAGTTCCATCCCCAGCTCCTGGTGGGCCATCTCACGGCCGCGGAATCGCAAGGATACCTTGGCCCTGTCCCCGTCACTCAGGAAACGTACCAGGTTGCGCAGTTTTACCTGGTAATCCCCTTCCTCCGTCCCTGGACGAAACTTGATTTCTTTTACCTGAATCTGCTTCTGGTTTTTCTTCGCTGCGGCAATCTGCTTCTTCTTCTCGAAGATCGACTTGCCGTAGTCCATCACCCGGCAAACCGGTGGGACTGCGTCCGCGGAAATTTCTACCAGATCAAGCTTTGCTTCTTCAGCAATACGAAGCGCTTCATCAATCGAGACGATGCCAATCTGCTCGCCGTCAGCGCCAATTAACCGAACCTCGCGTGCCGAGATATTCTCGTTGATCGGGGCTTTCGGTGCAGCTCGTTTATCTTGTCTCATTTCACGCTTAATAATAATTACTCCAAATCTGGGCGACCACGCCGGGAAACCGCTTGCGCGAGGAACTCAGCGAATTCGGCGACGGGCATCGAGCCCAGGTCAGCACCTTCACGAGTACGCACAGCGACAGTCTGCATCTCGACCTCCCGATCTCCAATAACCAAGAGAAAGGGAACCTTGAGCAAAGTATGCTCGCGGATTTTAAAGCCGATCTTTTCATTTCTCAAGTCGGACTTGGCACGAAATCCGCTTTGGTTGAGAGTTTTTTCGACTTCGGCGGCAAAATCTGCCTGTTTATCAGTGATATTCATAATCACTGCCTGGGTCGGTGCCAGCCACGCAGGGAACGCACCTTCGTAGTGTTCGATCAGAATCCCGACGAAACGCTCGAACGAACCGAGGATCGCGCGGTGAAGCATGACCGGGTGCTTGCGGCTGTTGTCTTCGGACACGTATTCGGCGCCCAGACGGATCGGCAGGTTAAAATCGAGCTGCAGGGTACCACACTGCCAGACGCGACCAAGGCAATCTTTCAGCGAGAACTCGATCTTCGGACCGTAGAAAGCCCCCTCGCCCGGCTGCAGGTCATACGCAAGGCCCGCGCTATCGAGGGCGGCGGCCAGGGCCGCTTCGGCGCGATCCCACAGCTCGTCGGAGCCGACGCGTTTTTCCGGACGAGTGGACAGCTTCATCTCGACTTCGGTGAAGCCGAAGTCCCGGTAGACGTCCATGGTCAGCTTGATGAAAGCGGCGGATTCGGCCTGCATCTGCTCTTCGGTGCAGAAGATATGGGCATCGTCCTGGGTAAACGCACGCACGCGCATGATGCCGTGCAGCGCACCCGACGGCTCGTTGCGGTGGCAGGCACCGAACTCGGCCAGGCGCATCGGCAGCTCGCGGTAGCTTTTCAGGCCCTGGTTGAACACCTGCACGTGGCACGGGCAGTTCATCGGCTTGATGGCGTAGTCGCGGTTTTCCGACTGGGTGGTGAACATGTTGTCGGCGTAGTTGGCCCAGTGCCCGGATTTCTCCCACAGGCTGCGGTCGACCACTTGCGGCGTCTTGATTTCCAGGTAGCCGTTCTCACGCTGGACCTGGCGCATGTACTGCTCGAGCACCTGGTACAGGGTCCAGCCGTTCGGGTGCCAGAACACCATGCCCGGGGATTCTTCCTGGGTGTGGAACAGGCCCAGGCGCTTGCCGATCTTGCGGTGATCGCGCTTTTCGGCTTCTTCGATGCGCTGGATGTAGGCCGCCAGTTGCTTCTTGTCCGCCCAGGCAGTGCCGTAGACGCGCTGCAACTGCTCGTTCTTCGCATCGCCGCGCCAGTAGGCGCCGGACAGCTTGGTCAGCTTGAAGGATTTGAGGAAACGCGTGTTCGGCACGTGCGGACCGCGGCACATGTCGACGTATTCTTCGTGGTAGTACAGGCCCATGGCCTGCTCGTCCGGCATGTCTTCCACCAGACGCAGCTTGTAGTCCTCGCCACGGGCCTTGAAGACTTCGATGACTTCGGCGCGCGGGGTGACTTTCTTGATGACATCGTAGTCTTTCTCGATCAGCTGCTGCATGCGCTGTTCGATGGCGGCCAGGTCGTCCGGCGTGAAAGGACGCTCGAAGGCGATGTCGTAATAGAAGCCTTCGTCGATGACCGGCCCGATGACCATCTTCGCGCTCGGGTACAGTTGCTTGACCGCGTGGCCAACCAAGTGCGCGCAGGAGTGGCGAATGATCTCCAGCCCCTCTTCATCCTTGGGCGTGATGATTTGCAGCGTGGCGTCGCTGTCGATGACGTCACTGGCGTCGACCAGTTTACCGTTGACCTTGCCGGCCAGGGTGGCCTTGGCCAGGCCCGCGCCGATGGATGCGGCGACCTCGGCTACGGAAACCGGGTGATCGAACGAACGTTGACTGCCGTCGGGAAGAGTAATAGTTGGCATGGCGCCTCCTCTCCTAGTGGTGACCCCTACCAAAGGTCACGTGGGTTGGGATGAGCCAGTACAAGATCCAGTCCAGGCCATTCAATGACGAACGCCTGCCTTACAGCGGCAGGAGCCTTGCGGCCAACCGGGAAAACCGAACCAGAGTGACTGGGATTCAAATCAGGGTTATTCGGACTCTTTGCCACCGGGACGAACGATCATCCGCAGCCTGGAAATAGCCGAGCCCGGCATGCTAGCACAGATGAACGGTCATCGATGCACAAGGCTGTCACAGGAAGGCAAATCGTCCGCTTTTATGCCAGAGTGCTGAACTTGATCGGCCCTAGCGCCCTCGAATCACAGAACATCGACCCACAAGGAGCATCCCCGCATGCGTCTCAATACCCTGTTCGCCGTAGTCGCCCCCATTGCTCTGCTGCTGCCGTTGAGTGCCCACGCCGAATGGCCGAAGGGCGAGCGGGACAAATACATGGCCCAATGCACGCAGGCGGCTACCCCGCAGATTGGCGCGGCGGCGGCCAAATCCCACTGCGCCTGTGGTGCCGACGCCATCAAGTCCTACCCGGCGAGTGATATCCAGGCGCTGATGGACAACAAGGCCACCCCCCAACTGCAGCAGAGAGCCCTCGGCGAGATCGCCAAATGCAAGGCCAATGTGCCTGCGAAAAAGTGAATGACTGGAGTCTTTAAGGCCGCCCGGGGCTGATAAAAGGCCAAAAAAAGCGCTTTTTCGTACTATTTATGCAGGTTTTGCAGCTTTTTTTATCGTCTTTACTTTCGGCTCAAAGCCTTTAAAACCGGGCCTTTCAGCGGGCAAGGGCGATAAAGCAAACACGACTGATTGGCAAACAGCGCCTGCGGGGGGCTCCCAAATCGAACATTTCGACTATGATACCCGGGTGTGCCCAGTTGGCCTGAGCAGCACAGTACACTGAAAATATATGTTTCTTGGAGATACACCATGTCTAATCGCCAAACCGGCACCGTTAAATGGTTCAACGATGAAAAAGGCTTCGGCTTCATCACTCCTCAAGGTGGCGGTGACGACCTGTTCGTACACTTCAAAGCTATCGAAAGCGACGGTTTCAAAAGCCTGAAAGAAGGCCAGACCGTTTCCTTCGTGGCTGAGAAAGGCCAAAAGGGTATGCAAGCTGCACAGGTTCGCCCAGAGTAATTTCTCGGCGCACAAAAAACCCCGTCCATGTGACGGGGTTTTTTATGGGCGATTGAAAACCCTCAATCAGCCACAGTTCACCCGATTGATCACCAGGTTGGCATCGGTATTGAGGTTCAGGCGATCGGAGCGGTACTCGAGCGTGACCATGTCGTTGGGCTTGAGGATCCGGGCATTCTGCGCGCCGGCACGGGTACGGGCCTGCTCCAGCAACTGTGGCGAGGCCTTCTGGCCAATGGCGAATTCGGCGGCCTTTGCTTCGCAGCGGCTGTGACCGGTCTCGGCCGCTACAGGTTCGGGGGTCGACTCAGAGGTGCTGCTGCAACCGCTCAAGAGCATGACGGCCAGCAAAGTACTCAATGACGCGAGCTTCCAAGGCATGAAGCCTCCTTTTTTCGATGAATAAACAGAGAGCGTGCGACAGCCCGAACAGCGCTTGGTTTCAACAGCGCAACCATCAGGCCGGGAAAGCTGGCAGTTTGCCTGAGCCCCCAGCCCTGTTCAGGCCTGAATCGTGACTGGATATGAATGCGGCTCAATAAACGTCAATGTAATCGAAGGGCGGATTGGGCCAGTTGTCCTTCAGCGCGTTGTAGATCTGCATGACCCAGACCTCGTCGCTGGCAGCGACCCGGCCGACGTACCCCGAGCCCTTCGCCCACGTTTCGAGCCGAAACCGCAAACCCTCGATGTCAACGCCACCGACCACACCCGAGGACAGATAGGCGATGCCGTCCTTGGTCACGCGCAGTTGGGTATGCTCGTCGTCACTGGCCGAGGCCAGCAATTGACGAACCGCCTCGATGGTCAGGCCATCAGGAGCGTTCAAATCTATCTGCACGGCGAAGCTCCTTTGAAAAATAAAAGAACAAGTGTCGCACAGCCCTCCCCCAATGCCTAAGTCGCAGTGCCAAATCCCGGGCAAAAATGTTTAACTCAGCCTACAGACCTTCAACTCGCGAGCCCGACCATGAGTACCGTCAGTATCGAAGCCACCATCAATGCCAAATGGTCGGAGGGCCACAGCTCCTATAGCCCGGGCAGCCCGGAGGAGCTGGCAATCATCAGCATAGAATTGTTGGTGAAGGAGCTGGGGATAGAAGTCGCCCGCAACTTCATCCAGCAGACATTCGAGCGCTACCCGAGCATCGTCGACGCCGTGGATTGAGGCACGCGCCCGCAGGTCCAGCCTGGGGGCGCGCGATAGCCAGGCAGGTTACTTCAGGCGCGCCAGGCGCTCGGTCAGCAGGTCAAAGAACCCTTGGGCATCACCGTTCTCCACCCAGAACGCGTTCTTCGGCGCCTTCAGGCCGTCGTACCAGTCGACGATGGTCTGCCCGAACGTCGGCCCCTCGCGACTGTCCACGACGACATTGACTGAACGGCCAGTGAACAATTGCGGCTTGAGCAGGTAGGCAATCACGGTCGCGTCATGCACCGGCCCGCCCGTCATGCCGTAGTGCTCCATGTCGCCCTTGACGTATTCGTTGAGGATATCGCCCACCAGCTTGCTGGCATTGTTGTTCAGCGCCGCGATCTGCTTCAGGCGCGCCTCGCTGGTGAGAATCTTGTGGGTCACGTCCAACGGCAGATAGGTCAGCTTCACGCCGCTCTTGGCCACCACCTCGGCCGCCTGCGGATCGGCGAACAGATTGAACTCGGCCACCGGCGTGATATTGCCGCCGTTGAAGTGCGCACCGCCCATGATCACCACTTCCTTGATGCCCTGGACAATGTCCGGCTCCTGGACCAACGCCAGCGCCAGGTTGGTCTGCGGCCCCAGCATGGCGATGGTGATGCTCTGGGGCTTGGCCGCCTTCAGCGTGTCGATCAGGTAGTTGACGGCATTGCCTTCGGCCAGCCCCTTCTTCGGCTCATGCACCGTGACACCCGACAGACCTTCCTTGCCATGGATGTTCTCTGCGTAGATGGGCGTGCGCATCAAGGGTTTCGGTGCACCGGCGTAGACCGGCACATCTTCGCGCCCCGCCCATTCACGGGCCAGGCGAGCGTTGCGCGAGGTCTTGTCCAGGCGCACATTGCCGGCGACGGTGGTCAGCGCACGGATATGCAGCTCCTCGGGCGACGCCAGGGCGAACAGCAGCGCCACCACGTCGTCGGCACCTGGGTCGGTGTCGATGATCAGGTCGATCTTTTCCGCCGCCTGGGCGCTCGTTGCAGTGATCAATGACAAAAGCAGCAGACTCCGGATCAATTGACGCATTTTCTCAGCATAGCGGCGCATGGCGCACTCCTTGTGCAGGGTTGAACGGGATTTAGAACGTCACTCCAGCGACCAGCACGATATTGCAGTACGGCGAGCATTCGCCTGTGCGAATGATCGCCCGCGCCTGTCGGCTGATGACCTTGAATTGCTCATGGCTGACCAATGCCCGCTCACCCAACGCCCCCTCGGCATTCAGCGTCTCCAGGGTTGCCAGGGCCAACGGCTGTTTGTCGAGGATCTCCTCGGCCAGGACATGGCTTTCCACCTGCATTTCGCTGAGCACCACCTTCAAGGTGCTGACGAAGTCAGGAATGCCATGGGTCAGGGCCAGGTCGATCAATTCGACCTGGGGCGGCACGGGCAGGCCGGCATCACCGATGACGACCTTGTCGCCATGGCCGAGGGAAGCGATCAGTCGGGACAGTGCCACATTCAATAACGGCGTCTTTTTCATGATTTGAAAGCCTGTACTTCCAGCAACGTAGGGATTGAAGGTTGCGCGCCGGCGCGGGTGACCGACAGCGCGGCGGCGACCTGGCCGAAACGAATCGCATCGACCTCACTTTTGCCGCTGGCCAAGGCTGCCGCGAAGCCGCCGACAAAGGTATCCCCGGCGGCTGTGGTATCCACTGCCTTGACCCGCGGGGCCGGGAAATGCTCGAAGCTGGCGCCGCTGGCGAACATCAGCCCCTGGGCCCCCAGGGTGACGATCACCTTGCCAGCACCGGCGGCGATCAAATGCGCCGCGGCGGCCTCTGCGGTTTCCAGGGAATCCACCGCCAGCCCGCTCAGCACCGCGGCTTCGCTTTCATTGGGAATCAGGTAGTCGATGCAGGCGTACCAGTCGGCGGGCAAGGCATGGGAAGCCGGCGCGGGGTTGAGGATGACGATTTTGCCCAACTCACGCCCGCGCTTGAGGGCATGGCCGACGGTGGCATCCGGCACTTCGAGCTGGCAGATGATGACATCGGCGCTTTTCAGCACGTCATCGACACCGTCCAGGACCTCGGCGGTGAGCGCACCGTTGGCACCGGCGACGATAACGATCGCATTCTGGCTGTTGTCGTCGACGACAATCAGCGCCACGCCGCTGGAGCCCTTCTCCACGCGGACTGCCTGGCAGTCGATGCCCTCGGCCAGCAACGCGCCGCGCAATTGTTCGCCATAGGCATCGTCACCCACGCAGCCGACCATCGACACCTGCGCCCCCAGGCGCGCGACGGCTACCGCCTGGTTGGCGCCCTTGCCACCGGGGATGGTGGCGAACGACTCGCCGATCAGGGTTTCACCGCCACGGGGCAAGCGCGGCGCCCGGGTCACCAAGTCCATGTTCAGACTGCCTATTACCACTACTTTTGCTGGCATACATCACTACTCATCAATTCGGTTCAGCGGTATTGGGCGAATGTACCGGACAGCGGTGCAGTCGACTCTCGCAAGACAATACTCGGCGTCACGATCCGCTGGTCGGTGGCAAGGCCCGGCGTAGCGATACGCCGCAGCAGTACTTCGGCCGCCATTTCCCCGAGCTGCAGGATCGACTGCCCCACCGTGGTCAACGCCGGGTAGACATAGCGGCTCATCTGGATGTCATCGAAACCGATGACCGACAGTTCGCTGGGCACACGTACATTGCGCTCGGCCGCGGCGCGCAGCACACCGATGCCGATCATGTCGTTGGCCGCGAAGATCGCGCTGGGCGGCAGCTGGTCAAGCAGTTGCGCGGCGGCGCGGTAACCGCCGGTACTGGTGAAATCGCTCTCGAGCATGCGCTCGACGGGCAGTTCGATCCCGGACTCTTTCAGCGCCCGGCAGTAACCGGCCAGGCGCATTTGCGCCACGCTGGTATCGGCCGGGCCGCCGATGAAGGCGATATCGTGGTGTCCCAACTCCAGCAAGTGCCGGGTCGCCAGGTAGGCACCGTATTCATGATCGATGCGCACCAGGTCCGCGTCGACGCCATCGAGTCCGCGGTCGACGATGACCATGGGCGTGCGCACGCTGGCCAGGCCCTCGGCCAGGCCGACATCGCCTCCGGCGGACGCGAAGATCAGGCCATCGATGCGTTTTTCCAGCAGTACCCGCAGGTAGCTGCGTTGCTTGTCCGGGTTGTCGTCGGAGTTGCACAGAATCACGCAATAGCCGTTGCGCTCACAGTAATCCTCGATGCCCCGGGCCAACTCGGCAAAGTAAGGGTTGAGGCTGTTGGGCACCAACAGGCCGATGGTCGCCGTGGTCTTGGCCTTGAGCGACCGGGCCACGGCGCTGGGCACATAGTCCAGGCGCTCGATGGCCGCCTCGACCTTGAGCCGCACTTCCTCGCTGACCGGCCGCGTCTTGTTCACCACGTGGGACACGGTGGTGTAGGAGATCCCCGCGAGCGCTGCTACATCCTTGATCGTCGCCATGGTTCAGCCCCGCCGACTGGCGCGCTGACTGCGATAGGTATCGAGCACGACCGCCACCACGATCACCGCGCCGGTGATGATGCGTTTGGTCGGCTCGGTAGCGCCGATCTGCGCCAGGCCCGCCGCCAGCACGGAGATGATCAACACGCCGAAGAAGGTACTGATGACCGAGCCGCGCCCACCCATCAGGCTGGTACCGCCGATGACCACCGCCGCGATCACCTGCAGTTCCAGCCCTGAGCCGGCGTTCGGGTCCGCGGCCTCCAGGCGGGAAATCTGGAACAATGCCGCCACGCCGGCCAGCAAGCCCATCAGGCTGAACACCAGGATCTTGTAGGGTTTTGGATTGATGCCGGCCAGGCGCACGGCTTCTTCATTGGTGCCGATGCCGATCAGGTAGCGACCGAACACCGTGCGGGTCAGCACCGCCTGGGCAATGAAAATCACCAGCAAGGCGATGATGAACGAAGGCGAGATACCGAAGGCGATGGGGTTGGACAGCCAGGCGAACGAGTCGCCGATGTAGGCGGTCCGGGACCCGGTCATCTGGTACGCCAGGCCCCGGGCCATTTCCAGCACGCCGAGGGAGACGATGAACGATGGAATCCGCCACGCAACGGTGATCGAACCGGTGACCGTACCCGCCAGCGCCGCCACGGCCATGCCGAGCAAGGCCGATGGCCAGACGCTCCAGCCCCAGCCGAGCACGGCCACGCTGACCGTCGAGGCCGCCAGTGCCAGCACCGAGCCCACCGACAGGTCGATGCCGCCGATGATCAGGATGAAGGTCATGCCGACCGCCAGCACCATCAGGTCGGGAATCTGGTTGGCCAAGGTGCTGAACGTGTCATAGGACAGGAAGTGGCTGCTCAGGGTTGAGAACAGCGCGACCATGGCCAGCAGTGCGCCAGCCAGGCCCAGGTAGGTCCCGAGGCCATAGAAGTTGCCACTTGATTTGCCGACGGCAGATGCGGTTTTCATGAAAAATCCCTAGGCGCTGCTTCGTTGAGCAACGCATCACGTTTCTGGTAGCCGGCGAATGCCGCGGCAAGCAAGTCATCCTGGGTCCAGCTGTCGCGCTCGAAGGTATCGATCAGGCGCCCGGCGGACAGCACGCCGATTCGATCGCAGATCAACATCAGTTCCCGCAGGTCACTGGACACCACGACCAGCGCCTTGCCCTGGCGAGTCAACTCGCCGAGCAGCGCATAAATGTCGAATTTGGCGCCGACGTCGATGCCACGGGTCGGCTCGTCGAACAGCATGACCGCGCAATCGCGTTCGAGCCAACGACCGATCACGACCTTCTGCTGGTTCCCGCCCGACAGCTCGGACACCAACTGGGTCGGGCTGGAACTGCGGATGCGCATGGCATCGACCTGGCGCTGCGCCAGGGCCAGTTCGGCGCTGCCATTGACCAGGCCGGCGCTGGAAATCTCCGGCATGTTACCCAGGGCAATGTTGGCGGCGATGGACTGCGTCAGCAGCAAGCCTTCGCCCTTGCGGTCTTCGGTAATCAACGCGATGCCATGGGCCACGGCATCGGACGGCGAGCGAATGCTCACCACCCGGGCCGGCGAACCCAGCGCCACCGTGCCGCTGTCGGCCGGATCGGCACCGAAGATCAGCCGCAACAGTTCGGTGCGCCCTGCCCCGATCAGGCCGGAGATGCCGAAGATCTCGCCACTGCGGACTTCGAAGGACACGTCGCGGACCTTGTCGGAACGGGTCAGGCCTTTAACGGTCAACGCCGGCGCGCCGACCTGGCGAGGGCCAAGGTCGATATGCTCGCCCAGTTCCCGGCCGACCATCAGGGTCACCAGTTGCTCGCTGTCGTAGTTGGCCATCGGCTCGACGCAGACCAGGTTGCCATCGCGCAGTACCGCAATGCGCTGGGCGACCCGCGCCAGTTCTTCGAGGCGATGGGAAATGTAGATGATCGACACGCCACGCGCCTGCAAACGAGTGATCTGCTCAAAGAGCATTTCGACTTCGCGGGCCGTCAGCATGGCGGTCGGCTCATCGAGAATCAGCACATGGCAATCGCCAATCAGGTTGCGGGCGATCTCGACCATCTGTTGGTGACCGATCCCCAGCTCGCCGACCAGCGTGTCGGGATCGATCGCATCGAGCCCCACCTGAGCCATGGCCTCGATGGCCGCCTTGCGCAATTGCTTGCGACTGATCCAGCCGCCGTGGCTGGGCAGGTTGTCGAGGAACAGGTTTTCAGCCACGGACAGGGTCGGCAGCAGGTTGAGCTCCTGCATCACCATGCGTACGCCCAGCTCTTCAGCCTGGGTCCGGCTGCCAGGACGATAATCCTGCCCTTGAAATTGCATCTGCCCGGTCGTCGGCGTCACCAGCCCGCCGATGATCTTGGACAGGGTGCTTTTGCCGGCGCCATTTTCACCGGTCAGCGCCAGCACTTCACCGCGCATCAACGTCAGGTTGATATCGGTCAGTACCGGCTGGGCATAGGTCTTGCCGATACCGCTGACGCACAGGACAGCGTTCGGGTCGCGAACGGACATAACAAACTCTCCAATGCGCTCGCCCGGACGGGCGAGCACCGTTGTGTCGCCAGGATTACGGCTTGGTCACCAGCTCGACCGGAGTTTCGATAACGCCGTTGGTACCGCTGTCGACTTTTTCGCCCTTGAGCATCTTCAGCGCTGTTTCGATGCCGAACACGGCCTGCTTGGCGGCGAACTGGTCGGCAGTCGCCAGGACACGACCGTCCTTGAGCATTGGCTTGATGGCGTTGATGTTGTCGTAGCCGACCACCTGCACTTTGCCCGCCTTGCCCGCCGCGCGCACGGCCGATACGGCACCGACCGCCATGCTGTCGTTACCGGCCAGCAGTGCCTTGATGTTCGGGTATTCGCTGAGCATCGACGCGGCAACCTGGTTGCCCTTGTTGATTTCCCAGTCGCCGGATTGCAGGGACACGACCTTGATCTGCGCCGCTTCCATCGCATCCTTGAAGCCCGCGGTGCGTGCCTGGGCGTTGGTGGTGGTGGAGACACCTTCGATGATGCCGACTTCGTCACCGGCCTTGAGTTGCTTGGCCAGGTACTCGCCCACCAGCCGCGCGCCCTTGCGGTTGTCAGGGCCTACGAACGGCACGTTGATGTTCTTGCTCTTGACCACGGCCGGATCGAGCTGGTTATCGATGTTGATGACCGTGATGCCGGCATCCACGGCTTTCTTGATCACCGGCACCATGGCCTTGGAGTCCGCTGGCGCGATGATCAGGGCATCGACCTTGGACACGATCATCTGCTCGACGATGCGGATCTGGTTGGCGGTGTCGGTTTCATCCTTGATCCCGTTGGAGATCAGGTCGAAATCGGCGGAGTGTTCCTTCTGATAAGCCTTGGCGCCGTCTTCCATGGTCAGGAAAAATTCGTTGGCCAGGGATTTCATGACCAGGGCAACCTTGGGTTTTTCTGCGGTCTGGGCGAATGCCGAGGAGAGAGGCAGCGTGGCGGACGCGGCCGCGAGCATGGCAACAGCGAGAAGGCGTCCAGCGAATGGCAACTTCATGGGTTCACTCCGATCTTATGATTATTGTGAGCAAATCAATGCACGGAACGCCGCGCAAACGTTTGCGTGAAGTGAACTATGGTAAGGCTTCGCAGATTTGTCAACGTTGCGGTTTGATCCGCAACGTTGACATTCAGGCCGTCGTATTGACCACCGAACCCGAACCGCTGCCCTTGGACAACTCCGTGACCAAGTGGCCAGTGACTTCCAGCAAAGCGCCACTGGTGTCGGCGATCTGCCCCTGGATGGCCATGACCGCCGAGGTCCTGGCTTCCTCCGTCGAATAGTTACGCGCCTGGGCGGCGGCCAGTTGTTGTTGCTGCTCCCTGAGCTGCTGCTGAAGCTCTTGCATCCGCTTGAGCAGCACCTGGACCGCCACGCTCTGGCTGCTGCCGCTCTCCTGCGCCTGGTCGGTTGCTTCAGCGCCAGCGCCCATGCCCGTGCGGACCTTGCCCGAGTCTTGCGTTGCACCCAGGGCCTCGTCGGCGGCCTGGTCTTCTGCCTCGCTCAAAGCCTCCAGCGTGCCGGCGGATTTTCCGCCAATGGTCACCGCTGCCGCATTGGGAAAGCCGATGGAAAACGACATGTCAAAACTCCATAGAAGGGGATTCCTACGAAGGACATCGCCCGCCGAAGCACTTTCTTTAGCGCCCGATGAAATCAGTCAATAGCTTCGCCACCTTGAGCGGGTGACAACCTGTTTACGCAAGCCGATAAAAAATTCCTTTCTCCTACACCAAAACGAAAAAAGTGCTGTCAGACGATTTTCTTGAATTTTAAGTAGTTGCGTAAATGCCTACGGTTAAATACTGTATGCCCGTACAGCTTAATAAGGATAATCCTGTGGCCACCCCCTCCGCTGCAACTACTCCCTTAGATTCCTATACGCGACTCGGCCTCCGGGTCTCGAAAATCATCAACGCCCCCACCGCGCAAAAAGCCAAGGCCGCGCTGATCTTCCGTCTGCCCGACGAGCCGGTGGATGAATGGGAACGTCTCCTGGAAGAAATCGACGAGAACGACAACGTGACCCTCGCCTATCGCGACGATGGTGGTGTGCAGGTTTTCTGGGTTGTGCCGAAGGAAGATTGAGCCTGATGAGTGTTCGCTGTTTAGCTTTTTTGCTTGTGTTCATCACCATGGGCGCACAGGCCGGTGCCCCACGCACCTTCAACGAAGCCAAGAAAATCGCCTGGAAACTCTATGCCCCGCAATCCACCGAGTTCTACTGCGGCTGCAAATACACCGGCAATCGCGTGAACCTGGCCGCCTGCGGTTACGTACCGCGCAAGAATGCCAGCCGTGCCGCCCGCATCGAGTGGGAGCATATCGTCCCGGCCTGGCAGATCGGCCATCAGCGTCAATGCTGGCAACAAGGCGGTCGCAAGAACTGCACCCGCTATGATCCCGTCTATCAACGGGCCGAGGCCGACCTGCACAACCTGGTGCCGAGCATCGGGGAAGTGAATGGCGATCGCAGCAATTTCAGTTTCGGCTGGCTGCCGGAGCAAAAGGGCCAATACGGCTCATGCCTGACCCAAGTGGATTTCAAGGCCAAGAAGGTCATGCCCCGCCCCTCCATCCGGGGGATGATCGCCCGGACCTATTTCTACATGAGCAAGCAGTATGGCTTGCGCCTGTCGAAACAGGACCGGCGCCTGTACGAAGCCTGGGACAAGACCTACCCGGTCGAAAGCTGGGAACGCCAGCGCAACCAGAGCGTGGCGTGTGTCATGGGACGTGGGAACGAGTTCGTGGGACCGGTGGACATGAAGGCCTGCGGTTGACCTCGCATTCGTGAACAGCACAAAACCAACTGTGGGAGCGAGCTTGCTCGCGATAGCGGTGGATCAGCCAACGTTGATGTTGACTGACATGTCCCTATCGCGAGCAAGCTCGCTCCCACAGGTTTTGGGGCTTGGCTGACTTTTTTGGGCTGCCCGATTATTGAGCCGTCGGGTAATCCACCACCAACGTCTCGATGTTGCGCTTCTTCGCCCGGACCAGGGCGGCCGTGACCTGTTCCTGCTTGGCTTGGGCTTCGGCCTCGGAGCTGAAAGGGCCGACCAGGACGCGCTCCTTGCCGTTCTCCCGCACCACGTTGGACATGAAGCTGTGCTCGATGAGCCAACCGGTCAGGTCGCTGACAGCCTGCGGTGTCTCGCCACGAACCTCGACGGCCCACTGCGGCGCGGCAGCGACGGCCGGTGCGGAGGTGGCGGCGGGTTTCGGCTTCGGTGCTTGGACGTCACGCCCCTCACCGCATCCTGCCAGCACACATACCGCGATAACCCAAGCCAATTTACGCACAACGTTTCCCCTGGAAGACATGAGGCAAGGATTTTAGCACTCGTGCCCGTCAAGATCGCCGCAAACAATGCTCAAAACACGAGAATCCTGCCCGGCGTCTCTGTATAGTCGCACCCTGGGAATTAATGCTGCGTCTGCACGTCAGAAAGAGGCACCCACATTGTGACACTTAGCACTAATCTATAAGCAGTACCGACATCTGCACTGTCTGAATCAGGTGCCCTATAAAGCAATCAAGGAGAACACCATGCTGATACTCACCCGCAAAGTCGGTGAAAGCATAAACATTGGTGACGACATCACGATCACCATTCTGGGCGTTAGCGGCCAACAAGTACGGATCGGCATCAACGCCCCGAAAAACGTTGCGGTGCATCGTGAAGAGATCTATCAGCGTATTCAGGCCGGCCTTACCGCCCCTGATAAACCGCAAACTCCCTGAACATTGCAGCAGTCCGCAGCCAGCCCGTTTGCATCGTCGCAGTGGCTGGCTAAAGATTCTGGCCGACTGCGCCGCCCCCTGCCCCTCCCCGCCTTCTTTCACCCCATCCGTGAATCGATACTAATGGCATGGCGCTTGGCAAGGCTGTCAGACGTTTCGTTTTAATGATGACGAAGCAGGCGTTCGCGGCCGGTCAGCCCAAGCCCACGCCGCGCGCCATGCCTGTGGCGGCGACGACCATCAGGATCAGCAACAAGGCTTCGATGTGGCTGATCCGTGCGAGTCGACCGGCTTTCGAAGGATCGATCGCCAGCCCGTTGCGCAGTGCCATCCGCCATTTGATCAGGGCGATCATCGGTACGATCTCTAGCAGCAGAATCAGTAGCAGCAACGTCATCTTCAAGTGAAAAAGCGGTTGATGCAGGTAATAGTCCGTGCCTTTTTCGTACCCGCCGAACGCGCGCATCCCCCCGGTCACCAACAGCACCAGCGCCGACAGGCCCCACAGGTTGTCAGCCACCAAGACACCCCGGACCGCGTCCACACCGCCCGCCAGGCGCCGTAGCGCCGTGCCGCGGGTCAGCACCGCCCAGAACCCGAGGGCGAACGCCAGCAGGTGAATTGCCGCAAGGGACCAATGAGCCAACATGGAAGACTCCTGACAGTGGGAATGTCGAATCGACCAGACAGTACTAGCTCATAAAGGAATGATTGCCAGGCTGAGCACAAAAAAACTGTGGGATTTTCAATGAATGCGATGCCTGTGGACCGCTCAAAAAAACTGTGGGAGCGAGCTTGCTCGCGATGGCAATCTTTCATTCAACATGATCGTTGACTGATCCGACGCTATCGCGAGCAAGCTCGCTCCCACAGGGGATTGGATTGTGCGCGCTAAGAAATCCTAGTCCGCCAATCGCCAGGTCGTCCCGCCCTTCCCGTCTTCCAGCACCACGCCCATGGCGGTGAGCTGGTCGCGGATGCGGTCGGATTCGGCCCAATCCTTGTTGGCCCGCGCCGCCAGGCGTGCCTGGATCAATGTCTCCACCTCGGCCGCGTCCACACGGCCTTCGGCACCGGCCTGCAGGAAGTCATCGGCTTCGAGCTGCAACACACCCAGCACACTGGCCAGCTCCTTCAGGCGGGCCGCCAGGCCGGCCGCGGCATTGAGATCGCTCTCACGCAGGCGGTTGATCTCACGCACCATCTCGAACAGCACCGCGCAGGCTTCCGGCGTGCCGAAGTCGTCGTTCATCACTTCGGTGAAACGCGCCACGAACGCTTCGCCACCGGCAGGCGGCACGGCGGGCAGGCCCTTCAACGCATGGTAGAAACGCTCCAGGGCACCCTTGGCGTCCTTGAGGTTGTCTTCCGAGTAGTTGATGGCGCTGCGATAGTGGCTCGACACCAACAGGTAACGCACGACTTCCGGGTGGTACTTGTCGAGCACGTCGCGGATGGTGAAGAAGTTGTTCAAGGACTTGGACATCTTCTCGCCGTTGATCCGGATCATGCCGCAATGCATCCAGGCATTGGCGTAGGTCTTGCCGGTGGCCGCTTCGCTCTGGGCGATTTCGTTTTCGTGGTGCGGGAACTCCAGGTCGCTGCCGCCGCCATGAATGTCGAACGTCTCGCCCAGGCAGCAGGTGGACATCACCGAGCATTCGATGTGCCAGCCCGGACGCCCGGCGCCCCATGGCGATTCCCAGCTCGGCTCACCCGGCTTGGCCGCCTTCCACAACACGAAGTCCAGCGGGTCCTGCTTCGACTCGTCGACTTCAATGCGTGCGCCGATGCGCAGGTCTTCGATCTTCTTGCGCGACAGCTTGCCGTAGCCCATGAACTTGGCGACGCGGTAGTACACGTCGCCATTGCCCGGCGCGTAGGCATAGCCCTTGTCGATCAAGGTCTGGATCATCGCGTGCATGCCCGGAATGTGGTCGGTGGCACGCGGCTCCATGTCCGGCTTCTTGATATTCAGGCGCGCTTCATCTTCATGCATCGCGGCGATCATGCGCTCGGTCAACGCTTCGAACGACTCGCCGTTCTCGTTGGCGCGGTTGATGATCTTGTCGTCGATGTCAGTGATGTTGCGCACGTAGGTCAGGTCGTAACCGCTGAACCGCAGCCAGCGGGTCACCAGGTCGAAGGCGACCATGCTGCGGCCATGGCCGAGGTGGCAGTAGTCGTACACGGTCATGCCGCAGACATACATGCGCACCTTGTTGCCATCCAGCGGCTTGAAGACTTCTTTGCTCTTGGTGAGCGTGTTGTAGATCGTAAGCACGGTGTTTCCTTAAGACTTGATCACTGGCCCCACGAATCACGCAGGGTCACGGTACGGTTGAATACCGGCTGGCCTGGTTTCGAGTCCTTGATATCCGCGACGAAGTAGCCTTCGCGCTCGAACTGGAAACGGTCTTCCGGCTGTGCATTGCCCAGCGAGGGTTCAGCACGACAACCGGTCAGCACTTGCAGTGAGTCAGGGTTGATGTTGTCCAGGAAACTCGCGCTGTCTTCGGCCTTCTCCGGGTTCGGAGAGCGGAACAGGCGATCGTACAGACGCACTTCGCACTCGACGCTGGCAGCGGCCGGCACCCAGTGGATCACGCCCTTGACCTTGCGGCCTTCAGGGTTCTTGCCCAGGGTATCCGGATCGTACGAGCAACGCAGCTCGACGATGTTGCCGTCGGCGTCCTTGATCGCTTCGTCGGCACGGATCACGTAGCTGCCGCGCAGACGCACTTCGCCGTTCGGCTCCAGGCGCTTGTAGCCTTTTGGCGGCTCTTCCATGAAGTCATCGCGGTCGATGTAGATTTCACGGGCGAACGGCAGTTTGCGCACGCCGAGTTCTTCTTTTTGCGGATGACGCAGCAGTTCGAGGTTTTCGACCTGGTCTTGCGGGTAGTTGGTGATCACGACCTTCAACGGACGCAACACGCACATGGCGCGCGGGGCATTCGCGTCCAGATCCTGACGGATGCTGAACTCGAGCATGCCGAAATCGACCACGCCGTCGGAACGGTTGGTGCCGATCATCTCGCAGAAGTTGCGGATCGACGCCGGCGTGTAGCCACGACGGCGGAAGCCCGACAGCGTCGACATGCGCGGGTCGTCCCAACCGTTGACGTGCTTCTCGTCCACCAGTTGCTTGAGCTTGCGCTTGCTGGTGATGGTGTAGTTCAGGTTCAAGCGGCTGAATTCGTACTGGCGCGGGGTGGCCGGCACGGGCAGGTGCTCGAGGAACCACTCGTACAGCGGACGATGGCTTTCGAACTCCAGGGTGCAGATCGAGTGGGTGATGCCCTCGATGGCGTCCGACTGACCATGGGTGAAGTCATAGTTGGGGTAGATGCACCATTTGTCGCCGGTCTGGTGGTGATGGGCGTGACGGATGCGGTACATGATCGGGTCGCGCAGGTTCATGTTCGGCGAGGCCATGTCGATCTTGGCGCGCAGCACCCGTGCGCCGTCCGGGAACTCACCGGCGCGCATGCGCGCGAACAGGTCCAGGTTCTCTTCCACGCTGCGCTCACGGAACGGGCTGTTCCTGCCCGGCTCGGTCAGGCTGCCGCGGTACTCCTTGGCCTGCTCGGGGGTCAGGTCGCACACGTAGGCGTTGCCAGACTTGATCAGTTCTACCGCCCAGTCGTGCAACTGGTCGAAATATTGCGAGGCGTAGCGCACCTCACCGGACCATTCGAACCCCAGCCACTTGACGTCGCTTTCGATCGCGTCGATGTATTCCTGGTCTTCCTTGGCCGGGTTGGTGTCGTCGAAACGCAGGTGCGTGACGCCGCCGAACTCCTGGGCCAGGCCGAAATTCACGCAGATCGACTTGGCATGGCCGATGTGCAGGTAGCCGTTGGGTTCCGGCGGGAAACGAGTGACGATCTGTGTGTGCTTACCCGAGTCCAGGTCCGCCTGGATGATCGGGCGCAGGAAATTGACCGGCACGGCCGGGCCGGTCTTGGAATTCGAGGTAGGGTCGACAGTGGGCTTGCTCATAGGATCCTTGAACAGACAAGTGCGCGGCCGGGTGCGGCCTGATAAATCAAAGCCCGTATCATAGCCGATGCTGTCAAGTACCTGACAGGCCAGGCCGGCAAACGATTGAATTTAATCGACAGCCAGATGAAAAACTGCCTCGAAATTCGTGCCCGGCACGCTAAACTGCCCAGCCTGGCCGATTGCAGCCAGACCGGTTGCGGGCGTTTGTGCCCCGAAACCCACGAATTCCTTGAAAGAGTACCGACCATGAGCAAAGTCAAACTGACCACCAACCACGGCGACATCGTCCTGCAACTGAACGCCGAGAAAGCCCCGATCACCGTTGCCAACTTCATCGAGTACGTCAAGGCCGGCCACTACGAGAACACCGTATTCCACCGCGTCATCGGCAACTTCATGATCCAGGGCGGCGGCTTCGAACCGGGCATGAAGGAAAAGAAAGACAAGCGCCCGAGCATCCAGAACGAAGCCGACAACGGCCTGCCGAACAAAAAATACAGCGTTGCCATGGCCCGTACCATGGAGCCGCATTCGGCCTCTGCGCAGTTCTTCATCAACGTGGCCGACAACAGTTTCCTGAACCACAGCGGCAAGACCGTACAGGGCTGGGGCTACGCGGTGTTCGGTGAAGTGATCGAAGGCACCGACGTGGTCGACAAGATCAAGGGCGTCGCCACCACGTCCAAGGCTGGCCACCAGGACGTCCCGGCAGACGACGTGATCATCGAGAAAGCCGAGATCATTGAGTGATATTGCTGATTTCAGACTTGCATCTGGAAGAGGAGCGCCCGGACATCACCCGGGCGTTTCTGGATTTACTCGCCACACGCGCCCGCTCGGCGCAAGCGTTGTACATTCTGGGCGACTTTTTCGAAGCCTGGGTCGGCGACGATGCCATGACACCGTTCCAGCGTTCCATCTGCCAGGCCCTGCGCGAATTGAGCGACAGCGGCACGGCCATCTTCCTGATGCACGGCAATCGCGACTTCATGCTGGGGCAGGCCTTTTGCAAAGCGGCCGGCTGCACCCTGCTCAAGGACCCGAGTGTCGTGCAGCTCAATGGCGAACCGGTGCTGCTGATGCATGGCGACAGCCTCTGCACCCGCGACGAAGGCTACATGAAGCTGCGGCGCTGGCTGCGCAACCCGGTCACGCTGTTCATCCTGCGTCACCTGCCGCTGGGCAGCCGCCAGAAACTGGCGCGCAAACTGCGCAGCGAAAGCCGCACGCAGACACGCATGAAAGCCAATGACATCGTCGACGTCACGCCCGAAGAGATCCCGCGGATCATGCAACAATACGGCGTGAAGACCCTGGTCCACGGCCACACCCACCGCCCCGCCATCCACAAGCTGCAACTGGGCGAACACGCCGCCCGGCGCATCGTGCTGGGGGATTGGGACAAGCAAGGCTGGGCGTTGCAGGTGGATGAACAGGGGTTTGCGTTGGCGCCGTTTGGGTTCGCCCCGCCGCCGCTGTTATCCGCGCCCGACACAATCTCCAGCAGCCCAACCTGATTCCCCCCTGTGGGAGCGGGCTTGCTCGCGAAAGCGGTGTGTCAGTCACTATCAAAGTGACTGTCATGCCCTCTTCGCGAGCAAGCCCGCTCCCACATTGGATTGCATTTCACTTCTGGATCAGTGCCCCGCCGACGCAGGCCCCGCCTTCGCCGCAAACGGCGGCTTGGCCAGCCACACCAGCAGGATCAACCCCATGAATGCCCACCCCAGCAGCGTGAAGTAATCCACGGTGGAGAGCATGTACGCCTGGCTGTTGAGAACCTGCTCGAGCCGGGCATAGGCCGGGGCGCTCGCGCCTCCAAGCTGGTTGAGCGCCTCGCGGGTGGCCGGCTCGAAAGTGCTGATGCTTTCGCTCAGGTAGGCGTGATGCTGGTCGGCCCGGCGGATCCAGATCCAAGTGGTCAACGATGCGGCAAAGCTGCCGCCCAGGGTCCGCAGGAACGTCGCCAGCCCCGCGCCGTCGGCAATCTGGTGCGGCGGCAGGTCCGACATCAGGATGCTCAAGGTCGGCATGAAGAACAGCGCCACACCAATGCCCATGAACAACTGCACCAAGGCAATGTGCTGGAAATCCACCTCGTTGGTGAACCCGGCGCGCATGAAACAGCTCAGGCCGATCGCCAGGAACGCCAGCCCCGCCAGCAAACGCAGGTCGAACTTGTGGGCGTACTTGCCGACGAAGGGCGACATCAACACCGGCAGGATACCGATGGGGGCCACCGCCAATCCGGCCCAGGTCGCGGTGTAGCCCATCTGGGTCTGCAACCACTGCGGCAGGATCAGGTTGATGCCGAAGAACCCGGCGTAACCGCCCACCAGCACAATGGTGCCGATGCGGAAGTTGCGATAGGCGAACAGGCGGAGGTTGACCACCGGATGGCGGTCGGTCATTTCCCAGATCACGAACACCGCCAGGGCAATGACCGAAATCACAGCGCCCATGATGATGAAGTTCGACTCGAACCAGTCCAGGTCGTTGCCCTTGTCGAGAATCACCTGGAGCGCGCCAACGCCGATGATCAGCGTGATCAATCCCACGTAGTCCATCGGCTGATGGCTGGTGACCACCGGCCGCGCCTTGAGCTGCTGGCGCACCACCATCGCCGCGAAGACGCCGATGGGCACATTGATGAAGAAGATCCACGGCCAGCTGTAGCTGTCGGTGATCCAGCCGCCAAGGATCGGTCCGGCAATCGGCGCCACCACCGTGACCATCGCCAGCAACGCCAAGGCCATGCCCCGCCTGGCCGGCGGGTAGACGGCAATCAGCAAGGTCTGGGTCATCGGGTACAACGGCCCGGCCACCAGCCCCTGGATGACCCGGAAGCCAATCAGCTCCGGCATCGAGGTGGAAATGCCACACAAGAATGAAGCGAGCACGAACAGCATCGTCGCCCACAAAAACAGCTTCACCTCGCCAAACCGACGACTGAGCCAGCCGGTGAGCGGCAGGGCGATGGCGTTGCTCACCGCGAACGAAGTGATCACCCAGGTGCCCTGCTCCGAGCTGACGCCCAGGTTGCCGGAAATGGTCGGCAAGGCGACGTTGGCGATGGTGGTGTCGAGCACTTGCATGAACGTCGCCAGCGACAGCCCGATGGTGCTGAGCAACAGGCTGGGCGGCGTGAAGGACGCGTTATTGCTCATTGCGAAATCCTATGAAGCGGAGGAAGCGAAATCCCTTAGGACAAGGCCCAACCCCTGTGGGAGCGAGCTTGCTCGCGATAGCGGTGTATCAATCACCACCGATGCTGGCGGGTCCAATGCCATCGCGAGCAAGCTCGCTCCCACAGGTTCATGCCATGACTGGCTAGCGCTGTGCAGTCTTGCTCGCCGCGGCACTGTTGTCGTGGATCAGCCGGGTGATCATCGCGTCGGCATCGGCCAACTGCTGGTCATAGACCTGGGTGCTGAACGAGGCTTTCTGCGGTGGCTGTTGAGCCAGCACCGGGCCACTCTGGTCGTGCAGGTTGACGCTGACCTGGGTCGACAGGCCGACTCGCAGCGGATGCTTGGCCAGCTCTTCGGCATTGACATGAATGCGCACCGGCACCCGCTGGACGATCTTGATCCAGTTACCGGTGGCGTTCTGCGCCGGCAGCAAGGCAAACGCACTGCCGGTCCCGGCACCCAGGCTGTCGATGGTGCCGCTGTACTTCACATCGCTGCCGTACAGGTCGGCCTCGATGTCCACCGGCTGGCCGATGCGCATGTCGCGCAGTTGGGTCTCCTTGAAATTGGCGTCGATCCACAGCTGATCCAGCGGAATCACCGCCATCAACGCCGTGCCCGGCTGCACCCGTTGGCCCAGTTGCACGGTGCGCTTGGCCACATAGCCGGTGACCGGCGCGATCAAGGTGCTGCGGGCGTTGGTCAGGAAAGCCTGGCGCAATTGCGCGGCGGCAGCTTGCACGTCGGGATGGGACGACACCACGGTATCGTCCACCAAGGCGCTGGTGGTCTTGAGCTGTTGCCGGGCATTGGCCAAGGCATTCTGCGCCGAGGTCAGGTCATCCCGGGCGTGGGACAGCTCTTCCTGGGAAATCGCTCCGCCGGCGGCCAGGTTCTTGCGTCGGCTATAGTTTTCCTGGGCCTTCTGCACTTCGGCCTCTTGGGCATTGACCTGCGCCCGCATGCCATCGACGTTGCTGTACAAGCCACGCACCTGGCGCACGGTCCGGGCCAGGTTGGCCTGGGCACTTTGCAGCCCGACTTCGGCGTCGTTCGGGTCGAACTGCACCAGCACCTGGCCCTCACGCACCAGATCGCCGTCATCGGCACCGATGCTCACCACCGTGCCGGTCACCAGCGGCGTGATCTCCACCACGTTGCCGTTCACATAGGCATCGTCGGTGCTTTCGCTCCAGCGGCCATACAGTTCATGCCAGCCCCACACACCCAGGCCCGCAAGGATGACGATCAGCGCCAGTGCCAACAGCATGACCTTGCGCTTGCGTGGGTTACCGCTGTCTTGTGTATTTTCGGATTGAGTCGTTTCGGCAGTCGCCATGACAAGTACCTCGAATCAGTGGGTCGGCGTGGCAGGGGTCGGCGTGGCCGCC
Organism: Pseudomonas sp. NFIX10; assembly: GCF_900111955.1. Classification (NCBI taxonomy): domain Bacteria; kingdom Pseudomonadati; phylum Pseudomonadota; class Gammaproteobacteria; order Pseudomonadales; family Pseudomonadaceae; genus Pseudomonas; species Pseudomonas sp. NFIX10. Next base: position 230,340 of record NZ_FOKH01000006.1, read on the forward strand.
GCCAGGGTCTGGGCTTCGAAACCACCGCCCAGGGCCTGCATCAGTTGGATCGACAAATCGATCTGTTCGGCATTCAGGTTCGCCAGTTGGCGCTGGGCCTGGAGCAATTGCTGCTCGATGCTCAGCACGTCCAGGTAATTACCGATGCCCGAGCCGTAGCGCTGGACCACGGTGTCGTAAGAGTTCCGTGCGATATCAGTGGCATGTTGCTGGGCATCGATCTGGCGAGCGATGTCGCGCAACTGGTTGATGGTGTCACTGACATCGCCAAGGGCCGTGACCAGGCTCTTGTTGTACTGCGCCACCGCCAGGTCGTAATCGGCGTCCCGGGCATCCAGGTCCGCCCGCAGGCGGCCACCGTCGAAGATCGGCAACGACACGGTGGGCGCCACATTGAAGAAGCGGCTGGCCGAACCGAACATCGCATCGCCGAGCAATGACTGCACCCCTGCCGCCGCGCTCAGGTTGAGGTTGGGGTAGAAGTTGGTCTTGCCGGCCTCGATGTTCTTGCTGGCCGCCTCGACCCGCCAGCGCGCCGCGACCAGGTCCGGACGACGGCCCAGCAACTCGGCCGGCAGGTTCGACGGCAAGGCGACCGCGCTGGCTTGCAGCACGTTGGGCCGGGCGATTTCATTGCCGCGCTCCGGGCCCTTGCCCAGTAGCACCGCCAGGGCGATCTTGGCGCTTTGCAGGCGTTTTTCTGCGTCGATCAAGGTTGCATCGGCGCTGGCTTCCAGGCTTTCGGTCTGCTGGAACTGGTATTCGCTGTCGATCCCGGCGCTGAGGCGGCGCTTGCCCAGGTCGAGCATCTGCCGGGTGCGCTTGAGGTCTTCGGCGGCCAGGTCATGAATGATGTGGGCCTGGCCCAGGTCGCTATAGGCCCGGGCCACATCGGCGGCCAGGGTCAGTTGCGCGGCCTGGCGATCGATCTCGGCGGCGCGGGCCTGGCCCAGGGCGGCTTCCCAGGCGGCACGCTGGCCACCCCAGAGGTCGAAGTTGTAGTTGAAGTCCACACTCAGCGAACGCAGGGTGCTGTACGCCCCGCCCTGCCCTTGCGGATCCTGGTCACGGGCCAGACGCGAACGACTGACGCTGCCACTGGCATCCAGGGTCGGCAGGCGCGCCGCGTTGGCGGCATAGGCCGCGGCACTGGCCTGGTGGACCCGGGCGCTGGCGACCTGCATGTCCGGGCTGTCGCGCAGGGCTTCACGGATCAGGCCGTCAAGCTGCGGATCACCGAGGCTTTTCCACCAGTCGTTTTTCGGCCATGCGGCCGGCGACAACGTGACCCCGGTCAGGGACTGTCCAGCCTGAAGGCTCTTGGCCTCGAGGCTGACGCCTTCGGTCTTCAGGCCGCTGTAGCTGGCACAACCGGCGAGGCTCATGGCCAACAGCACCAGACTCAAGCGGGTACGCAAGGTTTGACGTTTCATTTGCCCCCCAATCGCAACACGGTGATGGAATCACCGGCAGCGAGCAGTATTTTCTTGAGGATGTTTTCGAGGGTTTGCAGCTCCTCGCGGCTGATGGCGCCGACCAACTGGTTCATGGCGTCGGCACCGATGAACGGCAGGCGATCAGCGAGGGCCTGGCCGGCTTCGGTCAACACCAATTGCACCTGGCGCCGGTCCTCTGCCGAGCGCTGGCGGACCAGGAAACCTTTCTGCTCCAGGCGATCAAGCATCCGCGTCATCGAGCCGCTGTCCAGGGACAGGTAGCGACACAGCTCGACCGGTGTGTCGATGCCGTGCTGGGCCATGATGATCAACACCTTGAACTGGGCGGCGGTAATGCCGACGGGCTCCATGTGGGTGTCGATGATCCGGTCCTTGAGCAACGCGGCGCGGCCGAGCAGCATGCCGAGGTGGCAATTGTGAAATTCGTCTGGAGTGAAATGCTTCATCTGAGCACCGTTTGCTGCCTAGGCAGTGAATGTATGTCGAGATATTACTGCTTAGGCAGCAAATGTCAAACAAATAGTTAGCTTGCTATTCACAAACAGACAAAATGCAGACAAAACTGGGTTTGGGGAAGGGTTAGAAATCGCGCTTGTAGAAGATATCCAGCGAACTGGCGACGCCGCTGGCGGCTTCGAGGTAAACCTTCTTGCTGAGCTTGTAGCGCAGGGCGATGGTATTGGCCGGTTCGAACACGCCGACGCCGTAGCGCAGGCTGAGTTTTTCCGAGAGGTTGCCGCTGGCGACCACGCTGGTGGTGTTGCCGCTGCCTTGGGTGTCGAGTTGGAAGTCATCGATGCCCAGGTTATTGGCCAGGCTGCTGGTCACGCCCGAGCTGCCCATCAGCCCCAGGCCCAGCGCCGCCTGGGCGAGCATGTTGTTGTCCTCGCCCGTGGTGCTCAGCGGCCGGCCCAGTACCAGGTAGGACAACGCCTGCTCCTGGCTCATGGCCGGCTCCGAGAAGATTTGCGTGGTCGGTTGCTCGGCGCTGCCGCTCAAGCGGATGCCGGCGATCACGTCGTCGGTCTGGCGAATCGCTTCGATGTCCAGGTAGGGCTGGTCGATGGGCCCGGCGAACAGCAGCCGGGCCCGGCGCACCGTCAGCCGTTGCCCGTAGGCCCGATAACGACCATCGTTGAGCCACAGTTCACCGCGGGTGTCCAGGTTGTCGCCGATGTGCACCTGTCCCTGGACGTTGGCCGTCAGGCCGAAACCCGAGAACGCGAGTTTGTCCTGGCCGACGATCACGTCGATGTCCATCGCCATGGCTATCGGTGCCTTGCCCTCCTCGGTCTGGTGGCCGACGATCACCGTGTCATCCGACACCTTGACGGTGGACGGCGGCAGTTCGCGGACGGTGATCTCGCCTTTGGGCACCAGGACCTTGCCGGCAATGGAAAGCTGCTCGCCCTGCATCGTGATGTTCAGGTCCGGGGCGACATCGAGCACCGCGTACGGTTCGACGGTGACCGGCAGTTGCGAGCCCTTGAGAGCCAGGTCCAGAGTCAGGGCTTCGCCCCAGCCGATGTTCCCGGTCAGGCTGCCCTGCCCGCGCTTGCCGCTTTTCCAGGCGCCGTCGAGCCGAACCGTTTCACCGGCAATCATCGCCCGCACCTGCAGGGCTTCGAGGCTGATCGGCAGTTCCGGGCCGGCGACTTCGCCGTCGCTGAGCACCAGGTTGCCGTTGACCTGGGGCGCGAGCAAACCACCCGACAACGTCCCGCTGCCGTTCAGGTGACCGGTGAGGGTTTCCACCATCGGCACGAACGGCCGGGCCACCGACAGGTCCAGACCGGTCAGGCGGAACGAGCCGCTCAAGGGCTTGCTGGCCGGCAGCGGATTGATCTGCGCCTGGAGCACCAGCTCGCCGAGCTTGGCGCCGACGAAATTCAGGTCGGTGTCGATGCGCTTGGGGGTCAGGCGGCTATTGAGCATCAAGGTCTGGTAGGGGAAGTCCAGCCATTGCGCCTTGTCCCCCGCCTTGTCACGGATGCGCAACGTACCGCCACTGGCGTCCACCAGGACCCGGCCATTCGGGCCACTCGCCGGCAGGTCCAGTTGCAGGTCCGCATTGAGCCGGCCCTGCCAGGCAAAATCCTTGGGCATCCACTGGGCCAGGCTTTCGATGGGGAACTGTTTGAGGTGATAGCGCAGCTTCGGCTCCGGCATCAGCCGCTGGTCTTCACCGCACAGGCTGGCCTCGCCTGAACGCCAGCAGTGAGCGCCGACGTTGAGCGTGCCATCGGCCAGGCGTTCCAGTTTTGCCGGGGCTTGCAGGCGCCAGGCTTGCCCGCCGGCCTGCACCTCGCCGCTGGCCAGGCGTCCGCGCCAATTGCCCTGGTCGAGGGCGCCGTCGAGCGCCAGGGTCGTGTCGAGCTGCGGCCCTTGCAAGTCCAGGTTGAATGTTTGCCGCTTGATGTCGCCCTGTCCGCTGACGGTCAGCACGCCCAACGAAGTTTCGCCGGCGCGGATGCCGCTGGCCTTGAGGTCGAGCTTGCCGCGCTGGGCGCTGTCGAGGGTCGCGTCCAGGTTCAGGCTTTGCAGGCGATTGTCCTGCAACGCCAATTGTGTGCCTTGCAGACTGAGCTTGCCTTGGGGCGCCTTGAGCGTGCCGGCGACATCGACCCGGCCAACGACCTGGCCGCGCAATTGCGGCCAGAGCTGGGCCAGGCGGGCGAGCTTGATGTCGATCTGGCCGGTGAGCTTCTGTTGCAGGCTGCCGGTGCCGTTGATGCGGTTATCCCCCAGGCGGATGTCCAACGCGCTGAGGTTCCACTGCTCGCCGGCACCACTGGCCTTGGCCTGGAACAGCGCCGGTTGGCCCCGCAGCTTGCCCTTGAGATCCAGGTCCGCGTCGAGCTCGAGGCGATCATTCTTCATCGCGCCTTTGCTGCGCAACGGCCCGGCCAGGGTGCCGGGCAGTTCGCCGAGCCAGTACGCCGGGTTGATAGCCGACAGTTGCAGCGCCGTATCCCAGGCAATGCCGTCGGCAAATTGCAGGCTCAGGTGTCCTTCGGCCTTGCCTTGCCCCGCGGCGAGCTTGAGTTGCGGCAGATGGATCTGCGTCAGGTTGCCGCTGAACGGGCTGTCCAGGCTGAAAGCCCCGGCGGGGCCGTCCAGCGCGGCCTGGAAATTGCCCAGGTAGTTGCCATCGGTGTACGAGACTTCGCCATTGAAGCTGCGCAACGTTACCTGTGGTTCGTCGATCAGCGGATACAGGCGATGCCAGGGGAAATCCAGCCAGGCGACTTTCGCCTCGGCGCTCAAGCCGTCGCGCCAGTCCACTTGCCCGCTGAGTTTCAGGCTCTGCTGATTGCCGGCGTCCAGATCCAGGCCGGCGATCCGTGCGCCATTGGCGTCCACGGTGCCTTGCAGCAGCAATGCCACTGGCCCTTTTTCGGCGGGCAACGTCGCCTTGCCAAGCAATTGATAGCCACTTTTCAGATCGCCTTCGCCGGTCAATTCCAACTGATTGAGCAACAGCGTGTCCGGCAGATCGGCGCTGGCCTTGAAACCGTCGGCGGTGATGCGCACCTTGGCGGGCAGGTTGTCCGCCAGCGGTTGCAGCTCACCGGTCAACTGGCCTTGCAGGTAGCCGCTACTGTCAGCCTTGAGGTTCAGGGTCTTGAGCAGGTTGCCGTCGACTTTCAGGTCCAGGGCCCAGGGCGTGGCACCCGGCGCAGGCAAGGTCAACCGGCCTTCGGCATTCAACGGCCAGTCGCCGCCGGGCTTGAGCAAGCCGGACAGCTTCAGACCCAGCTCGTCGCGCTGCAATTGCACCGAGTCGATCTGCAGGCCCTCGGCGGTCCAGTGGGCAACCAATTGCAGGCCCTTGAGTTGCTCGCTGCCGTTGAACGACAGGCTGCCGACTTGCACATCGCCCAGTTCGATCGCGAGTGGCAAGTCCAGGTCCGGCAAGCTGATAGGGCCGCTGCTCGGCGCATCGGCCGAGGCGGGCAACTGCAAGGCCAGCTGGTCGGCCTTGAGCTGTTCGATGCACAAGGTCATGCGCGCCAGGCACGACGGCGACCAGGCGAATATCACTCGATCCATCGCCACCCGACTGTCGCCCTGCTGCCACAGCAGGTGATCGGCGCTCCACTGCCCGCCCAGCCGGCCCTGGAAATTCTCCACGGCCAGCCCCGGCACCAGGCCGAGGGCCCAGCGGCTGCCAAATGCGGTGCCCAGCACCGCGCTCAAGGCCAGCACGACCGCCAGCGTTCCCCCGGCGAGCGCCAGCAGCGTTATCTTCACACCACGCTTCACAGCTCAGGCCCCATGGAAAAGTGCAATCGAATGCCGCCTTCATCGTCCATCGCATGGGCCAGGTCGAGGCGGATCGGCCCCACTGGCGACACCCAGCGCACACCGACACCCACGCCGGTCTTCAGGCTCGGCAGCTCAAGGCTGTTGAAGGCGTTGCCCTGGTCGATGAACGTCGCCACTCGCCATTTTTCCGCGATGGAATACTGATACTCGAGGCTGCCGGCGACCATGTAGCGACCCCCGATATGGTCGCCCTCGGAGTTTTCCGGCGATAGGCTCTGGTAGTCGTAACCCCGCACGCTCTGGTCGCCACCGGCGAAAAAGCGCAGGGACGGCGGAATGGATTTGTAGCCATTGGTGGCGCTGCCGCCGATTTGCGCCCGCGCCAGCAAGCGATGCTTGTCGAACACCGTGGTCAGGCCCTTGACCATGGCGGTGCCGTACACAAGGTTATTGTCCGAGCCCAGCCCTTCCTTGGCGACCTTGGTGTCGAACTGCAGACGGTAGCCGTTGTGCGGGTCGATGCGGTTATCGCTGCGCAGATAGGAATAGCTCACGCCCGGCATCAACAGCGTGCTCAGGCCCGCATCGTCGCCGAGGCGGTACTCCTCGCGCTGCCACTTGAGCGACACCACCCGCTGCCAGCCGCTGGGCAACTTGCTGTGCCATTCCGGGCCCACGGTGAGCAGTTTGCTGAGGCTGTCGGTACCGGCCAGTTCTTCATATTGATAACCGCCGGCGTAGCGCATCTTGTCGGTCAGCGGCGGGTCCAGCGGCACGTCGTACCACAGGCCGACGTTTTGCCGAGGCGCCGACACTTCCGCTTCCCAGCCATAGCTGTGGCCCTGGGGGTTGACCCAGTGGCGCGTCCAGTTGGCTTTGGCCCGGGGACCGACATCGGTAGAAAAGCCCAGGCCAAGGCCCATGGTGCGCGGCTTGCGCGTATCGAGCTTGACCACCACCGGAATGACATTGTGGGTGGCGGCGGTGGGGGCCGCATCCACCCGAACGCCTTCGAAATAGCCGCTCGATTGCAAGGCCTGGTTGAGTTCGGCAATCAGCTCGGAGTCGTACGCCGTGCCGGCCTTGAACGGCACCATGCGTTGCAGCAGGTCTTCGTCGAACGGCGTGTCGCCCTCGAAGCTCACCGGGCCCAAGGCATAGCGTGGGCCGCTGTCGTAGACCAGCTCGATGTCGGCGATGCCCGCCTGGGGGTCCACCAGGAGTTTCTGCCGGGTGAAACGCCCGCTGAAATAACCGTAGCGCGAGGCCTGGTTCTGGATCACCCGCTTGGCGTCTTCATAGCGACCATGGTTGAGCACCGCGCCGGGCTTCAGCGCGGCATTGTCGGGCACGCGAAAAGCCTTGAGCGAAGCCGCCGGCCCATCGATGCGCACGGTGACGTTGCGCAGGTGCACCGGCTCGCCGGGGTCGATGGTCAGCACCAGCCGTGGATCCTTGCCGCCCTTGACCTGGCTGTCGATCTGCGGCTGGTAGTAGCCCAGCGCCTGGGCGGCCTTGCGCGCCTGTTCCTCGGCGCCGCGACTGAAGCGCAGCAAGGCCGCCTCGTCACGATCCCCCACGCCACCGATGTAACCTTCGACGTTGGCCTTGAGTTCATCATTGGACGGCTGGACGCGTACTTCCAATTCACTGTTTGCCAGTGCCGCGCAGCTGAAGGACAGCAAGAGCGCGCCACGGGTCATTCTTCCTGGGAGGTTCATGGCGCGGATGCTATCACGAGCGTAGGTGCCTGATAGAGCCGGACATTTCCTAAAAGTTCGCCCGATTATGCCCTTGCGCTTTGCAGAATCTGCGGGTTGGCATGGAAGAACACATGCTCGCGGATCGGTCCTACCGCAACTTCACCGATTTCCTCGTATCCCTGGCGTTTATAGAACTCAAGGTAGCGCGGGTTGCCGGTGTCCAGCACCACCCCTTGGGAGTGCTCGTCCACCGCACACCAGTTATGGACCGCCTCGAGCAACTGCTCGCCGAAATGCTTGCCCTGGAACTGTGGGTGCACCCCCAGCAGCGGCAATACATGGACCGCATCCGACGGCAGGCAGGCCAGCACCGCCGCGTGGTACTCCAGATAGCGCCGGGTGCAGCGAAAACCGGTGCTCAAGACCATGCGCAGGCGCCAGGCCCAACTTTCGGTGATGCCCAGGCGCCGCTGCGGCGGAGCGATCAGGGCGATGCCAATCAGGCGGTCGTTGACCAGCAGGCCGATGGCCGGCAGGTCCTGGAGAAAATGCTGCTTGACCAGCTCACGCACCGTGGCCCGGACCCGCTGTTCATAACCGGGACGCTCGGATTCGAACAGGTAGCTGAAGGTAGGCTCATGGCGATAGGCCTGGTACAGCAACGAACGGGCTTCACGGGAATAACCACTGTCGAGCATATGGACGTCAGCGATGGCGGTGGCGGTTTCAGGCATGGTGTTGGATCTCCTGGGGCGAGGCTCGATGAGGCCCTGCTCTTATGAGTACGAACCCGATGGGGTCGTGATCGTTCCTACATGCAAAGGACATTAGCAGCGCATTTGTCCTACTGCCACGCTGGCTCCCTTCCCACATGTCAGCTAGCATCGCAGTTTTGCCAGGACAGCCGACCATGAAGATCGTCTCCTTCAACATCAACGGGCTGCGCGCCCGCCCCCATCAGCTGGCGGCGCTGATCGAGAAGCACCAGCCGGATGTGATCGGGCTGCAGGAAACCAAGGTACACGACGAACAATTCCCCCTGGCCGAGGTGCAGGCCCTGGGTTACCACGTGCATTACCACGGGCAAAAAGGCCACTACGGCGTCGCCCTGCTCTCCCGCCAGGTGCCGCTGAGCCTGTACAAAGGCTTCGAAAGTGACGACGAGGACGCCCAGCGTCGCTTCATCTGGGGCACCTTCGCCGATGCCAACGGCGTACCGGTGACCATCATGAACGGTTACTTCCCCCAGGGTGAAAGCCGTGACCACCCGACCAAATTCCCGGCCAAGGAGCGTTTCTACAACGATTTGCAGCAACTGCTGGAAAGCCGCTTCAGCAACGACCAGCCGGTGGTGGTGATGGGCGACGTGAACATCTCCCCGGAAGACTGCGACATCGGCATCGGCCCGGACAACATGAAGCGCTGGCTGAAAACCGGCAAATGCAGCTTCCTGCCGGAAGAGCGCGAATGGATGGCCCGCCTGAAAAACTGGGGCCTGGTGGACAGCTTCCGCCACCTGAACCCGGACGTCACCGACCGTTTCAGCTGGTTCGACTACCGCAGCCGCGGTTTCGAGGACGAGCCCAAGCGCGGCCTGCGCATCGACCTGATCCTCACCTCCCACGGCCTGCTGCCGCGGGTCAAGGACGCTGGCGTGGACTATGAGCTGCGGGGCATGGAAAAACCGTCGGACCATGCGCCGATCTGGTTGCAGTTGAGCTGATCGAGTCACACCCTCCTGTGGGAGCGAGCTTGCTCGCGATAGCGATTCCAGCTGTCACATTTGATCTTGAATGTGCCGCCGCCATCGCGAGCAAGCTCGCTCCCACATTGGGTTTCGGTGCTGCGTCGCACCCCTGTCACCTTTCAGTAATCTGACTGACTTAATCTTCCGGCACTTCCTCGGGTTCAGAAGGTGCCGGCATGCGGCTGTGTGTTGTGGTTTTCATGGGCCTCTGGCTGCCGTTCGTGGCATGGGCCGGCCATCTGCCCATTCCCGAACAGGGCCCCGCCTTGCGCCTCCAGGGATCCAATACCATCGGCGCGGCGCTGGGGCCGGCCCTGGTCAGAGGCTTGATGGAAGATCAGGGCCTGCTCAGGGTCAGCAGCGAAATCACCGGGCGCGACAACGAGCAACGCATCGTTGGCCAGACCGCCGATGGCCGGCGGGTGGAAGTCGACATCGCGGCCCACGGCTCCAGCACCGGTTTCGCCGCCCTCAAGCAAGCCAGCGCCGACCTGGCGGCCTCTTCCCGGCCAATCAAGGACAGTGAACTGAAGGAATTGTCGTCCTTGGGCGATCTGAAAAGTCCTGCCGCCGAGCAAGTCATCGCCATTGATGGCCTGGCGATCATCCTTCACTCCTCCAACCCGCTGCGCCAACTCGATACCGTGCAACTGGCGCGGATATTCAGCGGCGAGGCAAAAACCTGGGAGGCCGTCGGCGGAACGGGCGGGCCGATTCATTTGTATGCCCGGGATGAACAGTCCGGCACCTACGACACTTTCAAGGAACTGGTTCTCAGCCGACAGGGGAAACGGCTGGATCCTGCCGCGCGGCGCTTCGAGTCCAGCGAACAGTTGTCCGACGCGGTCAGCCAGGACCCGCAAGGCATCGGTTTCATCGGTTTGCCCTACGTGCGCCAGGCCAAGGCACTGGCCATTGTCGACGGCGCTTCCCAACCCATGCTGCCGCTCAACCACCTGATCGCCACCGAGGACTACCCACTCTCCCGGCGCCTGTTCTTCTATTTGCCCCCCTGGGGCACCAACCCGTGGGCCGAGGCATTGGTGGCGTTTACCCAAAGCGACAAAGGCCAGGCCATCGTCGCGGCCAACGGGTTTATCGCCCAGACCGTCCAGGCCATGGCCGTCACGCCGAATGCACTGATGCCCGAGGGGTACCAGGCCCTGAGCCGCCACGCCCAACGCTTGACCGTGAATTTCCGCTTCGAAGAAGGTAGCGCCAGCCTGGACAACAAGGCCCACCAGGACCTGAGCCGCGTGCTCGACTATATAAAGCAGCACGGCAAAGCCGACCGACGCGTGACCCTGGTGGGTTTTGGCGACGCCAAGGACGACCCGGCGCGGGCCGACCTGCTGTCCAAACTGCGAGCCATGGCGGTGCGCCGTGAACTGGTCAAATACGGCGTGGCGTTGCGGGAAGTACGAGGGTTCGGCGCCTTGATGCCGGTGGCGGCCAACAGTGAGGATGAAGGGCGGGTTCGGAATCGGCGGGTGGAGGTCTGGGTTTACTAGAACGACGCCATCAAAAAAGCGCACCTGCTTTTGTGGCGAGGGAGCTTGCTCCCGCTGGGTGGCGAAGCCGCCCCAAAACGGGTTGACGCGGTTTTCCAGCCACACCGCGCCAGCCGGTTTTACGACTGCTACGCAGCCGAGCGGGAGCAAGCTCTTATCAAACAAAAAATAACCCATTGTTTTTGCTTCTAAAAATCATGCTGCTTTGACTAATTGCATGCCCAACTTGCGGGCCTTGCGCTCCAGAGCCCGCAATTGGCGTCCCCGGCTTTTCTCCTCAAACTCTTCTATCCCTTTCTCAACGTAGGGCTGGCCTTTGGTGAGCATGGCGTAAATCAATCGCGCCAGTTGATGAGCCGTCGCCTTGATCGCACAACTGGTGTCCATCCGCGTCAGGCGGGCACGGTGACTGGCGCCAATAAAACTTTTGTCCTGCCGGGCGTTTGAGGCCGCTTGCTTGAGGGCTTGGGCGGCTCGATTGATGACTTTAG